>JAKJFK010000088.1 GCA_022704925.1 candidate division TA06 bacterium
CGGTCTTCCTGCCCGACGGGCATCACGCCTGGATGAGCCTGGGCTATGCCGGGTTTGTGGGTACCGTCACGGCGATGAACGAGAAGGGGCTGGCCATCGGCGGCGCCTCGGCGCCTTACGGGTTGACCGCGGGACCGGGGCTGGGCCTTTATGTCGGCATGCGGCTGGCCCTCCAGACCTGTGCCACGGTGGCCGAGGCGGTGGAACTCTTCGCCGGCCACCGGCCGCCCTCCAAGGGACACTGCTACGGACTGGTCGACCGCACCGGCGCCGGCGCGGTGATCGAAACCAACCACGACCGGATGGCGGTCCGGCCGCTGACGGACCGGTACCTGGTGGCGCCCAACCGGTTCCACGCGTCCGGGATGATCGAATTCAACGCCAGCCGGGGAGCGAAGAACGAGGAGAATTGCCAGCTTCGGGAACGATTGCTGACCGCCTTTCTCGAGGCGCCCGGCGGCCGCTTCGACCTGAATACGGCCATGGATTCCCTCCGGCTTCACGACGGGAAGGCGGACGGGATCTGCCGGCACGCCTATACCCGTTTCGGCATCGTCGGCCAGCCGGAAGCGGTCCGCTTCTTTCTGGGCGACGGATTTCCCTGCCAGACCGATTTCAAGGATGTCGGGAGGATTTGACATGGGTATCGAAAAGAACGAGATGCGCGAGATCGTGAGGCGGGCGGCCGACTGGCTGGCCGGGCCGGCCACCATCAGGGATCCCCAGGCCGAAAGCGGCCTGGTTCTGCGTTACCCGCTCCGGGAATGGCGCTACGGCATCAAGAGCAGTTACCTGACCAAGCCCCGGACCTGGGGCGTCACCGGCTCGATCTGGCATACCGGCATGGCCATCCGGGCCTTCCTGGCCGCCCGGCGGGTCACCGGCGACAACAAGTACCTGGAGGCGGCCCGGAAGGCCGGCGGCTTCCTGCTGGCCAACCAGAACATCTGCCCGGAAGACCCGGGCCTGCACGGTTCCCTGATGGCCTACGAGGATGTCAACGACCATTATCAGACCTCCACCGCCATGGAGGGTTCGCTGGGACTGCTGGAACTGGCCGGGGCCACCGGCGAGGCGGCCTGGCGGGAGCGGTTCCTGCTGGCCGTCAGCTGGCTGGCGACCCACGCCTATGCCGGCGACGGTCTCTTCCACGACCGTTTCGAACCGAACTCGCGCCGCTTCTGGACGGGAAACTTCCCGAACCTGGGATACGGCGGCAGCCAGCGGCCGCTGGTCGACAACGCGGTGATGCTGCGGGCCTGGAAAGAGACCGGCGAAACCCGCTACCGCGAAATATTCCGGGAGACGATCGAACGCCTGCTCCGGGACGAGGATCCGCCCGGAAACTGGATCACCTACCTGCCCTGCCGGGCGTCCGGCGAAGGTGAAGTTCACGGCCGCCAGGCCTTCTGGTGGGGCCTGCCGATGTTCGCCGCCTACGACGAGTTCGGTGATAAGCGTTACCTGGAGGCCGGCTTGCGCGCCGCCGCCTGGTACGAAAAGCTCCAGCTGCGCGACGGGGGGTTCTATTACTACACCAACCGGTACGGCCACGGTTTCGCCTTCAATCTCTGCACCTCGGTCTGCGGGGCCTCCGGGCTGCTCTGGCTGGAAGCGACCCGCCGGGGCTTGAAGGATTACCGCCCCCGGCTGGCCCGGAGCGTCGAGTTCATCAAAAAGGCCCAGTTCTCGGACGAGGCGGCCGATCCCAATATCCGGGGCGGCCTCTTCGAACGGCCGAGCGAACCGGACGGAACCGAGGCGCCCGGTTTCCGCTTGCGTGACATAGCCGCCACCTTCACCATCCTGGCCCTGGAAGAGCTGCTCGCCCTGGACTGAATTCAAACATGGAAAAGAGGAAAAAGACCGGGAAAGTCACCATTGAAAACAGGCACTTCCGGCTGACGCTCGACTTGAAGAAGGGCACCGGCCGGCTCTTTCACCGGACCGGGGGCGGGCGTCCATTCCTGATGGCCGAGGTCCGTTACCTCGCCCTGCTGCTCGACCGGCGCCAGGGCAAGCCCCTGAATCTCCCGGTGGTTAAGGTGGAACAGGATTCCGGAGGCGGTCACCACTGGTTGAAACTAACCTGCTTCCGGCCGGAACTGGCCCGGGTCACGATCAACTTCAACTGGAACGACCACGCCCCGGACCTGACCGTCAGCCTTGAAGTCGCCTCCCGCGCCGCGGCCGCCGCGGAACTGGGCATCCGCGCCTTCTGCCTGGACCTGGCCTGCGAAACCATCCGGGCCCGGCTGCTGCCCGGCCTGTATTCCGGCTGGTCATGCGAAGGCCGTTCCCTGGTCGTCTTTCCCGTTTACGAACACGGCCGGCCCCGCCAGCTGGGCCTGGTCTGCGACAGCCAGCCCCTGGCCGCCGGCGACATCCGGACCCGCCGGCAGGGACTGGCCCTGAACCTTCCGACCGGCCTCTTCAACGGGGTGGCGCTGATGGACCCGGGCGAAACCTGGTCGGGCGGCCTCGTAATCCGTTTCGGCGCCGACGACATCTGGGACCCGGCCCTGGCCCGGCCGGCCGCCGCCTTCCTGAAAACGGCCGCCCCGCCATTCCTACCAGACCCACATCACGCGCTGGGAGCGGCTCCTGAAACAGCCGGAGTTATGGCTTTCCCTGGGGCCGGGGCTGGGCATGTACCACCGGGGCTTTTACGGCATGATCCGTTTCGGCGAGACGCGGGTAAGCGGACCGCTTCTTTACCGGGGCTACCAGGGCCAGGGAACCTCCCAGGAACACCTGGTCGAACTGGCCTGGGGCGGCAGCAGCAACGCTCTGCTGGCCTACACGATGGCCCACTACCCGGCCGACTGGTCCCGGCAGCGGGCCCGCCAGATCGCCGCCGCGGCCGTCCGCTTCAAGGGTAACGGTTTCCAGGCCGGGGAGGGACCCTGCCGGGGCGCCTGGTACAACGGGTACCTCTGGGAAATGGACCGGTTCAGCGACCGCTACGGGCGGGAGAGCATCTACACGCCCGACCAGGGCATCACCAACTACTTCCTGGGCAAGCTGCTGCTGGAGAAAACCCTGCCGGTTCCGGGCCTGGCCGAAAAGATAAGGACCAACTGCTTTGAATACCTTCGCTCGCTGCGCAACCGGCAGGGCGGCCTGGAGAATGCCCGGAAATTTGACGGCAGTCCGGGCGTCGACCGCTACGAACTTCCCTACGACGGGCACAAGGCGGACCTTCCGATGGCCAGCGCCATGGGGGCGCTCTCCTTCCTGATCTGCTATCAGTTGACCGGGGAGGCGGCCGCCCGGGAGGAGGGGCAGGCCCTGCTGGACCACCTGCGGGAGAAGATCGCGGCCAACGAGTGGCGCTTCCACGAGTACGACACCTGGGGCTGGGATAACATGGCCATGTGCTGGATCCTGGTCACTCTCTGCGAATGGCAGGCCGCCTTCCCCGAAATGGATCTGGCGGCCCCGATCGAAAAGACCCTGGCCGCGCTCCTCTCCTGCCAGCACCGGTTCGACTTCGAACTCGACCGTTACTCCCAGCTGGAACGCTGCTGGGGCGGCCTGATGGTCAACCGGGGCGGCTGGGCGGTGGGCACCACGGTCGGCAGTCTCCAGGCCGGCAAGGGCCTGCACAACCGGTTCGACACGGCCCTGGCTCTCTGGACCCACTTCCGGCTCACCGGCGATACCAGATCCTACACCGCCCTGCTGGAGTTTCTCAATTATCTCACCTACCACCAGTGGACCCGGAACGACCTGCCGCTCGGGCCGGGCGCGGTCACCGAGGCAATGCACCTGAACGAGGGCCATATCCAGGACACCGTCCAGACGCTCCATTCCAACTGCCTGCACCATATATTGCTCAACCGCGGCCTCTTCCTCGAATCGGCCTCGCTCGAACCGGACCGGGTGAAACTGCCGGCTCCCAACGGGACGGGGAGTCAGCTCCGCTTCTCGTTCCGGCCCGGAAAGGCGGGCCCGGTCCGCTTCAGCATCGACGGCGCCGGTTCCGACAACATCGAATTGAAGCTGGACGGACAGGTCGTCTACCGCGGCCCGGGGCGGAATCTTAACTGGTTCCTGCCCGAAGCCGGCCGGACCTGGGAATTCACGGCGGAATCGGTAAAGTAGGAATGAACATGCCGTCCTTGGCGCGCTGCCCGGGCTGCGGAACGGAATTCCGGGATGCCTCCGGAAGTCCCGGCCTTACCTGTCCGAACTGCCGGCTGGAATTCCCGCGGCCGCTGGCCCGGAGCCGGGAACGGATCCGGCTGCCCCGCTACCCGTTCGCTTACCAGGACCTGGCCACCCCGGCCGTGGCCGATTTCCGGCGGCGCTACCGGCTCGACCGGGTGATTGCCGGCGCCCGGGATGAATTCGAGGCGCTGACGGCCATAAGGGACTGGACCTTCCGCCGCTTTCCCCGCGGGACACCCGTCCACCAGCAGCTTGACGCCGAGGCCATCCTGGCCGCCGGCCGGAAGGGCGGCACCTTTCACTGCACTTACTACGCCTTCGTCTCTGTCCAGGCCTGCACCGCCCTGGGCCACGTCGCCCGGCGCCTTAATATAGACCGTCCCCAGCCGGCGCCGGGCCGCTTCGCCCACATGGTCTACGACGTCTGGTCAAACCAGCTGGACCAATGGGTGGTGATGGACTCCAAGGCCAACATCCATTTCGAACTGGACGATAAACCGCTCTCGGCCCTGGAACTGCGCCGGGCTTGGCACGAAGGGCGCGGCGGCCGGATCCGGGCCGTCTTCGGCCACGGCCGAGAAAAACGCCTCCTGCCGAAGGACCGCTCGGAACTGTCCGCCTGGGGAAACGCCTACTACTCGAAACTCTGGAAGCGGAAGGAGACCGTCTGGGGTCCCCAGCTGATTGAAATGACCGACCCGGCCAATTACGGGTTCATCGGGGTTTACGGCGCCGCCGACTTCTTCTCCCGGCCGGCCGCGCCGAATTTCGTCAAGCACTTTCCGGTCCTGCTCTGGTACGACCGCTGGAATGGCGGGGAACGCTGGCTCTGCGACAAGAAGAACCCCGCCTCGCCGGAGGCCTACCGCCTTGAGGGCCTCCTCAAGCCGGTGCGGCGCCGCCAGGACCTGGAATGGCCGGTCAACCGGACCGAGATCCAGCTCCTGCCCGCCACCCCGGCCGGCTGGCCGGTCACCCTGGTCACCTGCACGCCCAACTTCAGCCGCTTCGAGTTCCGCCTCGATGGCGGATCCTGGCGCCAGGCGCGGCTGTCAAACGGACCGGCGAACCTGAAGGAAATCCCGGTTCTCCATCTCCCGGCCGAAGCCGGCCGCGTCCTGGAGGTCAGCAGCGTCAACCTCGGCGGAGTCCGCGGATCGGCGGACCGGGTGCGCCTGCCCGTAGCAAGAGATTGAGGAGCCCGAATGCTGAAAATAGAACTGGATAACCTGATCGACTGGCGGCAAATACCCGATCTCCCCCCCGGGGCAAACCGGCCGCAGCGGCTGGCAACCCTCTTCGGACACCTGGCCAGCCGAAAAAAACCCGCCTATCTCTTTGAAGCCGCCGACCGGAAACGATTAATCGAAGAACTGCTGCCGGCCAGCGGCCACCCGGTGGAGTTCGAGCTCACCAAGGCCCGGATCCTGATGCGCCCCCATCTCCAGGAGCATCCCCACCGGCGCTACTTCCAGACGAACGGGGAGATTGACTGGGAACTGGAACTTCCCTACGAATTGAGGCGCCATATCTACCTGCAGCCGCTGGCCAGCCATTACCTGCTGACCGGCGAGGCGGCCGCCCTCGAAAAGGGGGCCGCCCTGGTCCGCGCCTGGTGGCAGAACGCCCCGGTCAACCGGCAGGAACGCCAGGCCGGGGCCCTGAAACCCTCGCTGGAGCGGAGCCGGTCGCTGGAGGCCTTCCTGCGCTTCTTCGCCGCCAGCCGGGACTGGCCGGGCTGGCAACGGGAACTGAGCTGGTTCCTGCCGATGATGTACGCCCTGGCCGAGGTGACGCGCCGGAGCGAACGCCTGGTCTTTCACAATATCTTCTACACCAGTCTGCGGATGCGCCACGCCTTCGCCCTTTACTTCCCGGAATTCAAGGCCTCGAAGGCCTGGGAGGCCGAGACCCTGGTTGACATGGTTGCCTCGCTCAAGGAGGCCGTCCGGACCGACGGCGGCCAGATTGAACAGAGTCCCGGCTACCACGCCGGGGTAATGGACGGCACCGCCGACCTGGTCATCCTGAGGCGGCGCAACCGTCGGCCGGTCCCGGCGGCCATCACCGATCGGCTCCGGAGAATGGCCGAATTCATCGAGGGCCTGGCCGACCCGGACGGCGGCCTGCCCTGCCTGAGCGACACCGGGTACGGCCGCCAGGCGGCCCGGCCGCTGCTCTTCAAGGCGGCGGCCGCCCTCGGATCGACCCGGCGTTTTGCCGGATCCAGCCGCTACGCCCACCTCTTCTCACTGCCGCCCGAACTGGTGCTGAAGACCGCCGTCCGTCCGGAGCGCCGCCGGCCGACCTTCGCCTTCTTTCCCGAGAGCGGCTACTACGCCATGCGTTCCGGTCCGGAACCGGAGGCCCTTTACCTGGTCTTCGACGCCGGGCCGCACGGTTACTTTCACGGCCACCTGGACCTCTTCAACATTGAGCTGCGCGCCGGAGGTCAACAACTGGTACCCGACCCGGGGACCTACCATTATTCCATAAGCCCGGCCCGCCTGGGCCAGATCTCGACCCCGGTTCACAACACCATCAACCTGAACATTTTCAGCCACCGTCCTTACGAGGACGGCGAACCGCCACTGGCGCGGATCCTGCAGGCCCGCCATTACCCGGACAACTCGGTGGCCATCACCGCCCTCCACCGGGCCTTCGATCACCTCTGGGGCGAGCCGGTCGTCACCCGGCAGATCTTTTATGACGGCCGGAACCGTTGGGTCTTCGTCGACCGGCTCGAATGCCGGAAACCAAATCCCATCAAGCGCCAGCATGCCTTTTATGTCGCCTTCAACCTGCCCGACAG
>JAKJFK010000089.1 GCA_022704925.1 candidate division TA06 bacterium
CCGCCGTTTCGGCGGGATTCGCGACACTCATCGCGGGCATCACCAGGCCGCCCCGGGTCGCGAAATCATCAAGCGCCTTCTGCTGAGCCGCGGTCAACCACGTCTTCCCGGGAACGATGACGACCCGGTAGTCGTCGAGGGCGTCCAGCTGTCCGTCGAAGATGATGCGCCAGGCGGTCGAACCCTGGATCAAACCCTGTTCGATATTGTTGCGCTTCGCGTTTTCGGCAGAGGATCCGAAGTTGGTCTCGGCGAAGGTCCGCAGCACCGCCACGTCGGCCACCGGTTTTGAGCACCGGAACAGGTCCGGCCGGTCGAGAAAGAATCGGATGTAGGTCTTCAACTCCGGATGGATCGGCTGGTCGTTCAGGTGCGCGCTCCGGACCCGGCCCCACTCGAACCAGGCCACCGAACCGAGGCAATTGAGATTGAAGGCCATGCTCTCGGCGGCATCCAGCGGCGTCTCGGTATAGAGGAAGGTGGAGTTGTTGAAAAGCCGTCCGACCTTGAGTGAACGAATTCGGGTGCGCGCCATCCGGCTCTTCGGATCCCAGGCCGTGCTCCTCGCCTCGTCCCAGGAGGCGTTTCCGTGCGGCATCAACCGGGCGTGATCGACGCCGGTCCTCGAGCGGCCGGCCGCGAGGACGGAACCGGGGTTCGATTCCACGCCGCACCGGGGATTGAGGGAACGGATGTATTTCGACATTGCCGCGTAATGGTCGGCCAGCGCCTGGCATTTGAAATCTAGCCAGGCGCGCACCAGGGGATCGTTCGGATTGGCGATGCTTGCCGGCGGCTCGGCCTCGGCCATCCCGCGCGCCTTGAGAAAGGCCCGGAACTGCTGCTTGGAGACCGGGTCGTACGAGGCGCTGCCGAGTCCGAAGTTGTCGAAGTGAATCAGGTCGGCCTTGACCTCTTCGATGGCGAAGCGGACCGGTTTCTTCAGGTATTCGATAAAATCCGGGTGGTTACGCACCGCGGCGTAGCGGAACTTCTGGGAGGAACTGTAGTAAAGCGGTTCGCCCGCGGGCCCGAATGCCTGCCATTGGGGAGCGTTCGGCTCCTCCTTGAAAAGGCGTTCGTAAAGCATCGTGCCGCCGATATAGGTGCCGACGCGCATACCGGCCTGACGAGCCAGCGCCGCCAATTTCTTCGCGTCCTCCATCCCCTGGCGCTCGGTCTCCAGGCCCGCGCCCTTGTAACAGTGGATCATCAGGAAGTTGACGCCGAGTTCCTTCAACTCCGCGACCATCTCCGGGCTGTGTTCCCGCTCGTATCCTTCAAGCCGCTCCGGCGGCAGCGTGAAATCCAGCCGTCCCATCCGCCGGGCGCGAAACGTCGGCTCCTCCCAGTTGCCCGCCATCACGATACCCGGCTCATCCATCCAGGCCGGACGATCAAGCGTCCAGGCCGTGCCCGCGCCGAAAAACCACCCCACTCCAACTGAAAGGCACAAAAAAATCCATCGTTTCATTTCAGACTTCCTTTTGAGATTGGAACGGCCGCCTGGTATCGAATTTCGACTTGGGCGGGTTATTTTCTCAAGTTGATCTCTTTCTCTCTCTACCCAACCGCCTTTCTCACTCGGCCCAGCTGTGCATGATGTCGTAGCGAAAGGTCATCTCGGCCGGATCGTAACCCCGGTACCAGCGGCAGTGGCCGTCGGCAAAGAGGATGTTCTGA
This sequence comes from candidate division TA06 bacterium, assembly GCA_022704925.1. Classification (GTDB taxonomy): domain Bacteria; phylum Ratteibacteria; class UBA8468; order MWAK01; family MWAK01; genus MWAK01. The sequence goes on from JAKJFK010000089.1 coordinate 1,684, forward strand.
CCGCCCGAGTGCGACCGCCACTTAGCCACGTAGGGACTAGCGTGTTCCGCCCCGCCCACGCAGTTCTGGGAGTAATCGTCCTTGTCGCACTCATCGTGGGAAAAATCGCGGGTATCCCCGGCCAGGACGTAGGCGCTCGGGTAGAGAATCCGCTTACGCTGGACGCTGGCCCGGCCGCCGGCGGCGAGGTAGGCGGCCCGGGCACCGAGGAAGTAGCTGTAATCCGAGTCGCGGTCCGAGGGACACTTGTAGATCCGCTTGTTCCTGGCGTAGGGAAAGAGCTGCTGCATCCAGCCGTAGGTTCCGTCATCGGGATCCAGTTCATCCCACCGGACGGTCCCGCAGGCACGCGGGTAGAGTTCGTTGTAATCCTCCGCGTAGAACTCCAGGGCCAGGTAAAGCTGTTTCAGGTTGTTCAGGCAGGAGGCCTGGCGCCCCTTCTCCCGGGCCGCCGAGAGGGCCGGCAGCAGCAGGGCGGCCAGGATGGCGATGATGGCCATCACCACCAGCAGCTCGATCAGAGTAAAGCCCGGCTCCTTTTTCATGTCGTTTTCAACTCCCCGGCTCTCCCTTCCGAAACCTTTTCAACCGTACCGGCCGAACTCCCGACCGGCCTCGTACATGGCCGCGACATTCTCGACCGGCGTGGCGGGAGCCAGGTTGTTGGCCTCCCGCAGCACAAACCGGCCGCCCTCCATGATGCCGGAGCGGCAGATCCGCCGCACCTCGTCCCGGACCTCCTCCGGGCTGCCGTCCTTCAAGAGCATGACGGTCGGTCCGCCGTTTATCTGGACCTCCGGCCCCAGTTCCCGCCGCAGGCCCCCAAAATCGACCGGGAAACCGGTGTCGAAGGTGCGGACGTTCAGGTTCTCCTTGAGAAACTTGAAGTGGCGGGTGGCGTCTCCGCAGAGGTGGATGCCGACCGGACCGCCGTCGGAGAAGGCCTCCACCAGCCGCTTGTGGTATGGAAAGACGAACTCCCGGTACTGCCGGGCGGAGATCAGGGCGATCGCGTCGTCGGCGAAGAAGTATCCGGGCCGTTGAAAGCGGCCCCGGTCGGCGGCGGCCGGATTCCGCGCCCAGCGCCACTGCCTGATGGCCTTCATCCGACGGATGCTGTTCTCGGTGACGAAGTTCATCAGGTCGTGAAAATACTGCGGGTCCTCGCAAATGTCGAGGCAGGCCTCCGCGGCCCCCCGCAGTTTGTAGGCGATCGAAAAGGGTCCGTCGGTCCCCTCGCCCGGGATGCTTTCCGGCGGCCGCACCGGCCGTCCCTCGAATTCCCGCTTCGGGCACTCCGCCTGCAGGTACTCGAAAAAATCCATCGCCCGGCCCAGCCGGTTGCCCCGCAGGGGATCGGGCGGCTCCAGGTCGTACAACCGTTTCTTCTCCGCCTGCAGGATCGGCTGGGTATCGGGCACCTGGTTGCCGTCGCAGCGCAGCGGACAGCCGAACCACATCGCCTCGTAGGAGTTCTGAAAATCGACCGTGACCGGCCAGCCCGCTTCGGGCGGCCCCAGCTTCGCGTCGCAGAGCAGGTTGTAGTTCACCCATTTCCGGTAGGCCAGCTGGCACTCGAGGTGGGCCTTCGGATCGTTGAAGAAATCCTCGAAGGTGTAACCGGTCCTATTGATCTCCGGATTGCCGAAGAGGTTCCGGATGCTGCCGGCGACCGTAACCGGAACCCGGTAGGGCTCGCCCCGGCGAAAGGCCGCCCAGACCCGGTCAACCTCTTCGTTATGCCGCTTGAAATCCAGGTGCCGATTTAAAAAAGAACCCATTTTTCAACTCTTTCCCCGGTTGGTCAGCCGGTCAACCAGGAAATTTTCATATCCCTCGAGGTCGGTCCAGTCCAGCGCCGCCAGGACCGGCCGGCCACCGCCAGCCTCCAGGGTGAAGCCGCGCTCGTCAACCCGGGCGCCGAGCTGCTCCATGGCCAGGAATTGCGTGTTGAAGGCCAGGTGGACGGCCACGGTATCGTAAAGGAAACTGCTTTCCGTCTCCGAAGCGTACGAATAATTCCCCCGGGAAGCCAGCCAGACCCGGTAGTTCTCGACCACTGCGCGCACCAGCGGATCCGGGCAGTCACAGACGGCCCGGTAGCGGTCGCCGGACAATCGGACCAGGCCGCAGGTATCCAGCGGCGTGATGGTCATCGGCCAGGGGGCCGCGAAGACCGCCTGGCTGGCCGGTACGTCCTGGACAACGTTATACTCGGCGATGACCCTGGGCGCGCCGCCGTGGCTCCGGCGGAAGCAGCCCAGCATGCCGACGAAACGGCAGTTTTCGGCAATCCGCGGTTCGCGCCGCAGCGCGGCGCCGATGTTCGGCACCGGGCCGATGCAGACCAGCGTCACCGGCCGGGGGGAGCAACGGATGGTTTCGATCAGCGCACCGACGCCGTCGGCAAGCACCGGGCCGGAGTAGCGGCGCAGATCGTAACCGGCCACCCAGGCGGCCTGCCGTTCGCGCGGACCGTCGCTGGCCTGGGGCAGGCCGAGGCCGATCGGGATATCGGTCCGGCCGGCTATTTCCAGCAGTTTCGCCACGATCCGGGCGCGGTAGGTGGTATCGCCGGTGTCGGTGACGATCAGCCTGACGTCCAGTTCCGGAGAGCGCAGCATCATCGCCAGCGCCCAGGTGTCGTCAATGTCGCCGCCGATGTCCGTGTCCAGGATCACCGGGATCGGCCTTTCATCCGCCATGGCCCATCTCCCTCACCGGGCATTGATCGTCTCCGGGAAAAATGAATTTTGATAATTTAATAGTCGTATTGTACCCCAGTCCGGGCGCCGGAAACAATGACGGACCGCAGACGAAACGGAGTAGCCTGTTCAGATCCAGACCTTGCGGTCGAGGGTGCGGCCTTCAGCTTCTCTTCCTTAATCCTGAAGACGCAGGAGATGCCAGGCGGTCGAGTCGAGGGAGAGGTCGGCGCGGCGGAAGTGCAGGGAGGTGAAGATCGCTTCCGGCCGGCCCAGCATTGCAAGGGGCACGCTGAGCAGCAGCTCGGTTCCATCACCGGCCAGTTTTACCGGCAGGTCGCCTATCTTCCGGCTTCCATCATAGACCGGAACGGTCTTCAGGATTGAGGCCGCCAGCCGGATTTTGGGCATCGAATTGAAAGTAACGTCCCGGCGGTACCCGAAGAGGTAAAGCGAAAGCCCGGTCTCGATCGCCAGTTTCCGTTTTAAAAGCATCCGGACCAGGAGATGGTCGTCAACCTTCAGGTAGGAGACCCCTTCCAGGTCGGCCTCCTCTTTCCGGACCGCCTTCCGATCGCCGGCCTCGAGGTTCTCCACCTCCAGGGCCTTCTCCCAGGCCGACGGAAACACCTTGCGCATCCTGAATTCCGGCAGGGTGGCAAAGAGTTCATTCTGCCGGGCAAAGGCGCTCCAGAGATAGGCCCGCCCCTTCATGACGCTCGCGAAGAAGCGTAACGCCCGGTACTTCCGGCCGGTCTCCTCCGGCGTCAACGGAAGTTTGAACCAGCTCAATTCGCTTCCGGTCAGCCGCGCCGGCGGCAGGAGCGGCAGGTTCGGATGATAGTGGAGGGGCCGGGGCCAGCCGCCCAGATGCACCAGGAAAAGAAAGACGTCGGGAGGCCTGGTTTGGAAACCGGCCTCCAGGACGGCCAGAGAGAGGAAGCACCAGGCGGCCTGGTGATCGGCGTTGAAATCGGCCGGCATGGTGACAAAAATCGCGGTCGGCCGATACTCCTTCAGGATCCGGAGCAGGTCGGCGACAATGCTCTCTCCCTTGTAAGGCGCCCGGTAGGAAAAGTTGTCCGGGTAGGGAACCGCGCTGGCCCGGGTGAGATCGTTGGAGAAGGCCGGCGCCGGGCCCCAATGCTGTTCCCAGATATGCATGGTCCCGAAATCGGGATACCCCAGGAAGATCAGGTCACCCTTCTCCAGCCCCAGGAATTCGGCGGCGGCGGCGGACTCCCGGCGCCGCCGTTCGCCCATCGCCAGGTACTCGCGCGGCGTGAGCGCAAACCGGCCGGCATCGATCTTGAAGGCGATCTCGTCGTGGTCGCCGTTGGTCAGGTAAACCACCCTGACCCGGGCGCCGGCCCGGCGGGCTTTCTGAATCAGGCCGGCGGTGCCGATCACCTCGTCATCCGGGTGCGGCGCGAAGATAAGTATCCGCGCCTCCTTTCCGATCGCCGGCAATTCCGGAATTGCGCGCAATTCATCCGCCCGGCGCAGCCAGCTCCGGTTGATCCGTAAAAAAGGATTATTGAAAAAACCGGTCTCGGCCAGCAAGACGGCCAGCAGAACCAGAACCAGGCCCGGCAGGATCCGCCGGGGTTTAAACCACCGTTGAAAGGGGCGGTTATGAAGCATTTGAAGAATTCCGGGTGGGCGGTTCATCTTGCTGCCCGACGGCTTTTTCAATCTTCGGACCCGGCCTCGTTTGGCTTACCAGATTCCTGGTTCGAAATTCCTGAAAACCGGCCCGACCGCCGCCATGATAATGCGGGCCCGTTCAGATCCAGACCTTGCGGTCGAGGGTGCGGTACTGGAGGGCTTCGGAGATGTGGTGGGACTGGATGGGCCCGGAGGCCTCCAGGTCGGCGATGGTCCGGGCCACCTTGCGCAGACGGTCGTAAACCCGGGCGCTCAATTCGAACTTGTCCACCGCCGCGTTGAGCAGGGACTCGGCCTCCGGCTCCAGCCGGCCGAACTCCTTGAGGCGGCGGCCGGCCAGCTGGCTGTTGTTGAGGATGCCGGCCGACCGGTACCGCTCGCGCTGAAGCCGGCGGGCCGAGGCCACCCGCTCCCGGACCGCCCGGGAACTCTCCCCGATCCGGCGGTCGTCGGAAAGTTCGGCCACCGTGACCGGCGGCACCTCGATCTGAAGATCGATCCGGTCCAGCAGGGGTCCGGAGAGACGACTCCGGTACTTCTGGATCTGGGCCGGCGCGCAGCGGCAGGCCTTGCGCGGGTGGCCGAGATTGCCGCAGGGGCAGGGATTCATGGCGGCGATGAACATGAAACTGGCCGGAAAACTGACGGCGCTGCGGGCGCGCGAAATGTGGACCACGCCCTCCTCGAGCGGCTGACGCAGGACTTCGAGGGTGTTGCGGTCGAATTCCGGCAGTTCGTCCAGGAAGAGCACGCCGTTGTGGGCCAGGCTGACCTCGCCCGGCCTGGGGATCTGGCCGCCGCCGATCAGGGCGACGTCGGAAACGGTGTGGTGCGGCGCGCGGAAGGGACGTTCGGCCAGCAGGCCGCTCTCCGGCAGCAGTCCGA
>JAKJFK010000090.1 GCA_022704925.1 candidate division TA06 bacterium
AGGCGTTTCCAGGCCAGGGGGACCTTGCGGACAAGCCGAACCGGGTGACGCAGGTTGCGGCCGCCGGATTTCACCAGCTCCCAGGCGGTCGGCCGCCGGTAGAAACGCCAGGTCGTGTAGGAAGCGACCTTTTCCAGCAATTCCTGGACCTGGCCGTAGGAGAAACCGGCGCTGGGAAAGAGTTCCCGGCAGTAATAAAACTCGTTGCCGTCGGCGCTGGTAAACCCGTGCTGGCGGTCAAACCAGACCGAATCCGTTATCTCCCCGCGTTCCTTCAGCTCCTGGTAAAAAGGCGTGCCCGGATGGATTTTGAAAAACTGGAGATTGTAGAAATCAAAGTGCTTCAGGAGGGAAAAGGTCTGGTCGAAATCGGCCGGAGTTTCCTCCGGGAGGGAGATCATGAAAAAACCGATTTTCCAGAAACCCAGCCGGGTGCAGGTTTCGATTGTTTCCTCAACCTGCCGGCGGCTGATCCCCTTATGGATCCGTTTCAGGACCCGGTCCGACCCGCTTTCCACTCCGAAACCGACCACCTCGCAGCCCGCCGCCCGGAGCCGTTTCAGTATTTCGGCCCGGGTCCCGACCCGGATGTCGATCCGGAAACTTGTCTTCAGACCCGCCTTCTCGATGGCATCGCAGAACCGGGCGATCCGGGCGTCGTTGCCTATGAAGAGAGCGTCGTAAAACCGGAAGTAGCCTATCCCGTATTCAGCCGCCAGGAACTTAAGCCAGTCAACCAGCCGTTCCGGACTCAGACCGCGCCAGTCTCCGCACCAGTGGGTATGGGCGCCGCAAAAACTGCACCGGAAAGGACAGCCCCGCGAGGCGATGATCGGAAGGTGATTCACTTCCATCAGGCGGGGCGGGACCTCGGTGTCCTTCCAACCGGGAAAGTACTGGAAACGGTAATCGAAACCGACCCGGTCGATATCCTTGATCAGCGGACGGTCGGGGTTTCCGATGACCCGGCCGTCCCGGCGGAAGTGTATGCCCGCAACCGTCTCCAGCGGTTGCCCCTGGACAATCTCCCGCAGGCTCTCCTCACCCTCGCCGCGCACCACCACGTCCAGCTGCGGATAACGCTCCAGCATCAACCCGGCCAGGGCGGTGGCGTGGGCCCCGCCGACCACGACGAGGCAGCCGGGATTGCGCTCCTTGACGGCCGCGGCCAGGTCGGCCAGTTCAAAACGGCTCTCGGTGTAACTGGTAATGCCGACCAGCCCGGAATCGGCCGCCATCCCGATAACTTCTTCGCGATTCAACCCCTGGAGGACCGGTTCCACCACCTGGACCCGGCAGTCGGAGATCTTCTGGAGTTCGGTGGCCAGGAAACCCAGGCCCAGGCTCTGGGTCACCACGGAACCGGTGAAATTCGGGTTGATCAGGGTAACCTTCAAAAGGCCTCCCGCGAAGAGGAGATCGTAAAACCGGCCGGGTGCCGGCACCGGGAATTTATACCACAACGGCCCGTCTTCTTCAAGTCAGCCCGGCTTGACAGGCCGGCCGGGCATCGTTTAGAATATTTTAAACGATATGAACAAAGACCTGGATAGGATACGGGACAGCTTTATCGAATCGGTCGGAGAATTGGGCGCCAGCCTCGGTTTAAACCGGGTCACCTGCCAGTTGTACGCCGTTCTGTACCTGGAAAACCGGCCGCTCTCCCTGACCGAGCTCAGCCAGGCGCTCCACATCAGCAAGGGAAGCGCCAGCATCAATATCCGCAACCTGAAGGAGTGGGGGGCGGTACGCCCGGTCTGGCGCAAGGGCGCCAAGGGTGACTTTTACCAGGCCGACCGGAACCTCCCGGCGATCGTCAAGAACCGGGTCAGGATAGGTGTCGACAAACGGCTGACCACCCTCCAGCACCGGCTGTCGGAAATCTCCGGTGAGCTTGAGCGGCACGCCGGAGTCAAGAACTCCGAGGAAGCCCGCCTGTTTCAGGAGTACCAGGTCCAGGTTCGGAACCTGCGCCGGTTCGCCGAAGAGGCCGCCCGCGTCCTGGAATTACTTGGCTGACATGAATAACGGGGGCTCCGGGTTCGGTAACCGGCTGATCCGCAATACCCTGTTCAATATCGGCGGCCAGTTCTGGGCGGTCCTGATCGCCTTTTTCCTGACCCCGTACATCATCCGGCAGGTCGGCATCGCCCGCTACGGGATCTGGGCCATGATAAGCGTTCTGACCGGTTATTTCGGCCTCTTCGACCTGGGACTCGGCCAGTCGTTCGAAAAGTTTATCGCCGAATACCGCACCTCCCGGGAAGAGGTCAAATTGAACCAGGTCGTCAACTCCGGCCTGGTCTTTTACGCCCTGCTGGGCCTGCTGATGATACTGGTGGCCGGGGCCGCGGTAGAACCGCTGACCGGGATCTTCCGGATACCGTCCGATTTGAGGGCGGAGGCCCGTTACCTCTTCTTCTGGGGTGTGGTGGCCTTTTCCATCGGAAACCTCTTCCGCGTCTTCACCGTCATCCAGACCGGTTTTCAACGGATGGACATCTCGAACAAGCTGGGCGTGGCGGTCTCCCTGCTCAACCTGGCCGGGGTAATCCTGGTCCTGGGCAAAGGCCTGGGGCTCCGCGGCCTGATGCTCAACTCGCTGGTCATCACCTCGATCACCGGGCTGGCCTCGATGGTGATCGCCTTCCGGCTCTTCCCGTCCCTGAGCCTGGGTCTTCACGCGCTCAACCCGACCTCCCTGCGCACCCTGAGCTGGTTCGGGATCAAGCGGTGGGTCACTTCCATCGAAGACGTGATAACCTACCAGACCGACAAGCTGCTGATCTCCCATTTCCTGAACATCTCCCTGGTCGGGTTTTACCAGCTCGGCTTCACCATAGCCGACAAGGCCGCCTACCTGGTCCGCCTGCTGACCTCGGCGGTGGTCCCGGCCGCCTCCGAGCTGGATACCCGCGGCCAGCGGGAAAAAATCATCCGCCTCCAGAGCCGCGGGCTCAAGTACATCAGCCTGACGGGCTTTCCCATCTTCGCCTTCACCCTGGCCACCGCGCCGGTCCTGGTCTTCGCCTGGCTCGGCCCGGGCTACGGGAATTCGGTCCTGGTCCTCCGGATCTTCTCCCTGGTCATGATGATGGCCCTCCTCGGTTCCATCTCCTCGGCGATCGCGGTCGGCATCGGCCACCCCGAGTTCCAGATGCTGGCCGGCGGCGGCCAGGCCATACTCAACCTGATCCTGAGCCTCATCCTGGTCCTTCGGATCGGTTTTCCCGGCGTGGTCCTGGCCACCCTGGTCTCGATCAGCCTGAGCAACACCTATTTCATGGTAAAATTCTATCGTTTCCTGGGTACCTCCCTGGTCTCCGCCCTCAGGGAGTGCGTCTGGAAACCGATGGCGGTGGCGGTCTGCCTGGCCGTCCCGCTCGCGATCCTGAACCGGCTTCCGCGCCTGCAGGAGCTTTCACGCCCGGCCGCCCTGGCCTGGCTGGCTTTAGAAGGGGCCCTTTTCTTCCCCCTCTTTCTGCTGCTGATCCGGAAGACCGGGTTCCTGGCGGAAGAGGACCGGCAGATGTTCAAAAAAATCATCTCCCTGAGGCTTTCGTGACAAACCGCTCCCGTTCGCAAAGGGTGGCCCTGATAAACCCGGGCACCGACCAGCAATTCGCGGTCCAGGAACCGCTTAACCTGGGCTTTATCGCCGCCTACCTTGAAAAACACGCCATCGAGGTGATCATCATCGATGAACTGGCCGGCGAAAACGTGGCCGAACGCCTGGACCGTTTCCAACCGGGATTCGCCGGCATCACCGCGACCACCCCGCTGGCCACGGATGCCTACCGGGCAGCCGACCTCTGCCGCGCCCGCGGCATCACCACGGTGCTGGGCGGCGTGCACGCCAGCGTCCTGCCGCAGGAAGCGGCCGGCCATGCCGACATCGTGGTGGTCGGCGAGGGCGAGCAGGCGATGCTGGACATCGTCCGGGAAAACCTGTCCGGCGGCATCATTTCCAGGCCTTATCTCAAGGACATCGACCAGGTTCCGCCGCCCAGCCGTCACCTGATGCGGATGGATTTCTACATGCGGACCAAGGACCGCATTCCGTTTTCCTACCTTTATTTCGTGCCTCCCGGCACCCGCACCGCCGCCGTGCTCAGCAGCCGGGGCTGCCCCTACAATTGCACCTTCTGCCACAACAGCTGGAAGGGAATGCCGTGCCGGTATAATGCTCCGGAAAGGGTCATTGCCGAGATCAAATCCCTGCTCGCCGATTACGGGGTCCGCGCCATCTTCTTCATCGAGGACAGTTTCTTCTCCAACCGTCCCCGCCTGAAAAAAATCTGCGAGCTCATCCGGCAGGAAAAACTCGATTTCATCTGGGGCGGCAACGCCCGGGTGAACGAAATCGACCCGGACTCGCTGCGGCTGGCCCGGGAGGCCGGCTGCCGCCAGATCACCTTCGGCTTTGAAAGCGGATCGGACCGCATTCTCAAGGTGCTCAACAAGAGAGCCTCCGTGGAACAGAATCGCCGGGCCGTCCGGATCTGCAAGGAGGCCGGCCTTTACGTCAACGGCACCTTCATGATCGGCAATCCGACCGAAACGAAGGCCGACATCGAATTAACCGAGCAGTTCATCATGCAGAACCCGATTGACAGCGTGGGCATCTGCGTTCTCACGCCCTATCCGGGCACCCAGGTCTGGGACTGGTGCCGGTCGGAAGGTTTGATACCGGACCGGATAGACTGGTCCGACTTCCTTTACGACCGGGTCTCGATACTCTGTAGCCGGGCCTTAACCCGGCAGCAGCTGCTCCGCTACCGGGACCGGCTGAACTGGCTGGTCTGGCAGAAAGAACACGGAAGCACCGTCTTCCGCGACCTGCTCCGCCATCCCGGCCGCCTGGGCTCGCTGGCCTTGAAATTCCTCCGTTCCCCGCGGGGAAAACTCAAAAAAATCGCGACTTTCCTGCTATGGACATTAAAAAGAAAGCATTGAACTGCGCCCGGAGTTTCAAGCGGTTTTCCTGCCGGGTGGCCGGCTTCTTCAGGAAGCTCGGTACGGAAAAAGACCTGCGCTACGTGCTGAACATCTACCTTTTCGATTTCCTGTGGAACTCGACGGCCGGCCGCTGGCTGGTCCGGAAAAGCGGCGGCCGCTTCCCCCGTTACCCGGTCTTCCTCGAAATCGAGGTTACCACCCGCTGCAACCTGAAGTGCCTGATCTGCGAACACACTTACTGGAAGGAACCGTCGCGGGACATGTCCCTGGCCCAATTCCGCTCCATCGTCGACCAGTTCCGCCCCCTCTGCTGGATCGGGCTCACCGGCATCGGCGAAAGCTTCATCAACCCCGCCTTCCTGCGGATGCTGGAATACGTCAAGCGCCGGAAGGTTTTCGTCGAGCTCTACGACACCTTTTATTTCATCGACCGGGCGACGGCCGCGCGCCTGATCGACCTGAAGGTGGACAAGATGTTCGTCTCCCTGGACGCGGCCACCCGGGAAACCTACGAGCGGATCCGGTGCGGCTCCGATTTCGAGCGGGTGGTCCGCAACATCCGGACCATGATGGAACTCAAACGGGAGAGGAAGGCGTCCCGGCCGGAAATCTCCTTCCACTTCATCGCCAACCGCCTTAATTACCTGGAGATACCCGACTACGTCGACCTGATCGCCTCGCTCTGCGGCAACACCCCGGTGCGCGTCCAGTTCACCCGGATGCTTCACCAGTTCCAGGAAACCGCCGATCTCTTCATCGAAATCCCCCCGGAGATTATTGCCGAGGCCGGCCGGCGGGCGCGGGGGACTTCAATCACCCTCATCTGGAACGAGGATGTCCCGGCCGTGAAACCGCCCATCAGCCGGTGCACGGCCTGGACGATGCCGTTCATCTTCGTCACCGGCGAGGTGATCTCCTGCTGCGCCAGTAATGAAGCCAATGCCCGCGATTTCCAGAAAGCCCACGGTTTCGGTAACATCTTTGAAAAAAGTTTCCGGGAGATCTGGGATTCCGGGAAATACCGGGATTTCCGGAAGCGGGTCCTGGGCGGCCGGGTGCCGGCCGCCTGCGTCGATTGCCCGATCTTCGCGGTTAAACCCGCGCGCCGCGGCGGCCCGACGGCTGGAAGATGATGATCTTCGTAAACCCTTACGCCGGGGTCAACCAGGAAATACCCAATATCGGGCTGGCTTACGCCGCCACCCATTTCCAGGCCCGGGTGATCGACCTGAACACCCGTCCCCGGCCGGCCGGCCGTTTTCTCCGCCAGGAGGCCGAGGTGCTCGGGATCTCGGTCCAGTCGCGGACCATCTCCCAGGCCCGGCGCATCCAGGCTCTCTACCTGAAGAAATACCCGGACTCCCGGGTTAAATCAATCCGCGGATTCCTGGATATCCAGTGCTGCTACCCATACCTCTCTCTCGAGGAGACAATCGATTTCCAGGAACCTTTTTCGGACCGGTATCCCTTCCCGGATTACGAGCTTTTCGATTCCTTCCCGGTCTTCTCCCGGCGCTGGCGGGAGGGAAGCTGGAGCTATGCCATCATGACCAGCCAGGGTTGCCCGTTCCAGTGCACCTACTGCATGAGCCGGAACCGACGCTGGCTGACCCGGAGCCCGGAGAACTGCTTCCAGGAACTGCAGCGGGCCCGGGATCGCTGGGAGATCAAATCCTTCACGGTGGTGGATGACTGCTTCAATGTCAACCGGGAGCGGCTGGTGGAGTTCTGCCGCCTGATCGGCCGCCTGAAACTCTCCTGGTCCTGCGGCAATGGTCTCCGGGCCGACCGGTTCGACGAAACGGCCGCCCGGGCCCTGGTTGACTCCGGCTGCCGCCAGATAAGCTTCGGCATCGAATCCATCGATCCGGACGTCTTGAAAACCGTCCGCAAGGGCGAACGGTTCGAAGAGATTGAAGC
>JAKJFK010000091.1 GCA_022704925.1 candidate division TA06 bacterium
GCCGGCCAGAGCCGCCTCAAGGCCTTCTGGTTCGGTCAGCTGTCGGCGGTGGTCGAACCGGTGGCCGGTGTGCTGGGCGCCGCCGCGGTCACCGTTTCCCAGCCGTTGCTGCCCTATGCTCTGGGCTTCGCGGCCGGGGCCATGATGTACGTGGTGGTGGAGGAGGTGATCCCGGAGTCCCAGGCCGGCGGCCACAACGACCTGGCCACTTTCAGCACCCTGCTGGGTTTCCTGGCGATGGTGGTCCTGGACGTGGTTGTCGTTTAAGGTGGGCCCGGCTCAAACGAAGTGGAAGGACTTTTCCCGGAAGAGGCGCAGGCAGGCGTCAACCACCTCCGGATCGTACAAGCGGCCGCGGTTCAAGGTAATCTCCTCCAGCGCCTTCTCCAGGCCGATGGCCGGCCGGTAGGGGCGGTGCGAGGACATCGATTCCACCACGTCGGCCACCGTCAGGATGCGCGCCTCCCGGATGATCTTTTCGGCCGGGAGCCGGTTCGGGTAGCCCGACCCGTCAAGCCGTTCGTGGTGCTGCAGGATGGCCAGAGCGATCGGTCCCGGGAAGTCAATGTCCTTCAGGATCTGGTAACCGGCGGCCGCGTGGGTCTGGATGATTGAAAATTCGTAGGCGTTCAGTTTCGTGGGCTTGCTGAGAATTTCGGCCGGCACCGTGATCTTGCCGATGTCATGCAGGATCCCGGCCATGTAAATGGTTCCGGCCGCCTCTTCCGAAAGATCCAGTTCCCGGGCCAGCGCCGAGGCCAGCTGGGCCACCCGTTCCTCGTGGCCGGCGGTGTAGGGGTCCTTGAGTTCCACGATGCGGCCGATGGCGTGAATCGTGTCGTCCAGCATCGAGGCCACCTTCCGGAAGCCCGCCTCCAGTTTCGCCTCGGTCTCCTTGCGCTCGCTGATGTCGCGGAGTATGTTGAGTATCGTCATCCGGCCGCCGAAATCGATCAGGCGGCTGCTCACCTCCAGCGGCAGCGAGCGTCCGTCGCGGGTGACCGCCTCCAGTTCAAAAACCGCCCGGCCTTCTTTCTTGATGGTTTTCATCATCCGCGGGATCCGATTGGCGAACTTTGGGGGTATCAACCGGGTGATCGGTATTTGAAGCAGTTCCTCCCGGGTGTAGCCGGAAAGGTCGCAGGCCACCCGGTTGACTTCCAGGGATTTTCCCTCGAGATCGCTGATGATCAGCGGGTCGCCGGCGTTATCGAAGATCGACTGGTAGCGTACCTCAGTCTCCCGCCGGGCCGCCTCCTCCTGTTTCATCTGTGTGATATCGATCACCATCCCGCCCAGCCACCGGCCGCCGGCGGGGTCGGAGAGCGGAAATTTCACGGTCAGCCCGTAAACGGTGACGCCGTTGGGCAGCGTAAGCGTCTCGAGCATCTCGAGCGGTTGGCCGCTTTCCCAGGCCCGCCGGTCGTTGGCCTGGAGGCTCTCGGCCGTCTCCTGCGGCCAGACTTCGAAATCGGTCTTTCCTTCCACCTCCCGCCGGGAACGGCCCAGCAGTTTCTCCCAGGCTCGGTTGACATAGAGGTAACGGCCGGCCTCGTCCTTGACGAAGGCCAGGGCCGGTCCGTTCTCCATGAAGGATCGGAAGCGGGCCTCGCTTCGGGTGAGGGCCGTTTCGACCCGCCTTCGTTCCGCCAGTTCCTGCATCAGCTGGCGGTTGTTTTTGCGCAGGTCGTCGGTCTGCTCCATGATGGTCGTTTCGAGGTTTTCCCGGATCTTGAAGAGCATTTCTTCGATTCGTTCCCGTTCCTGGATTTCTGATTTCAGATCCTTCCAGCGGCGCAGGGAGAAGATGCTGAGGGCGAAGGCCAGGCAGACCGTCACGTAAACGAAGGCGACCAGCGGCCAGGTCAGCGTCCGGCTGGTTATGAAAGCCACGCTCCGGCCGATCAGGCCGAAGGATGATTCCAGCACGAACAGCAGGGCCGCCAGTCCGGCCATCACGGCCAGGTCGCGGCGCGCCCGGGCGTTTTTCCGTGAGGATTCCTTTTCGTTCATGTTTTGTGCCGGCCGGTTTCAGGCCGTCAGGATTCCGCTGCCGGCCACCGGAAAACAGGTGAAAAGGTCCGGTTCCAGCCCGGCCGGGTCGTAGTAGTCCCGGGCGAGCGCGGCCGCCAGTTCCCCGGCCCGCTCCCGTTCCACCAGGGCCATGACGCAGCCGCCGAGGCCGGCCCCGGAAAGCTGGGCGCCCTTAACGCCGGGCTGGCGCCGGGCGAGGTCCACCAGCCGGTCGAGTTGCGGGGTGCTGCAGCTGAAGCTGCCGGGCTGGCGCCGAAGGAGCGACTCCTCCCGGTCCCGGCGCGCCTCCCGGATCAGCCGGTCCAGCGCCGGGTCGGAATAATCGACAGTGAAGGGGCGGGAGAGTCCCTCCTCGTTCCAGCTGACCACCCGGTCGCCGTCGTGGGAGACCGACATCCAGCGGCCGAACTCCTCCACCTGGCCGCGCCGCATCAGATTCGGCCCGAGGTAACTGCGCTGGCATTCGGCCAGGCCGAAGATTACCACCGCCCGGACCGGGTAGCGGTTGAAGTGTTCCGCGTGGGACTCGAGGCAGGCGAGCGCCCGGGCGTCGGTGACGTGTTTCCGGGCCTCGTTCCGGGTGATCTCGGTGGGAATCGCCTTGAGCATCCGGAAGAGGGTCGGATAATCCACCGCCAGCCGTTCGGTGTTGAAATCGCGCAGGTGTTCGATGCTCGGTGCGTAATGCGGGAAGGCCTGCTTGAGGAGTTCGCGCCCGATCTGGTAGCAGGCGATCCGGTGATTGAAGATGTCCCGTACCCCGGCGGTCTTGCGCGCCGGCTGGTGGGAATTGGCGATCAGGAGGCAGTGTTCCTCGGGAAAAGGCACGGTATCGGTTATCTGAAGCGGGAAGAAGCCCACCTGGACTACCTGGCCGCGGCGGGCGAACTTCATGGCCGCATGGTCTCCGGAGCCGCCGCGGGTTCCCACGAACCATTCGCCTTCCCCGCAGAGTTCCACGAACTCCTCGGCCGCGAGGTTGAGCCGGTTGAGGGCGGCCACCGCCTCGGCGGCCGCCACCAGCAGGGCCGAGGAGGAACTCAACCCGGAGGCGATCGGCACGTCGCCGGTCACCGCCAGGTTCATCCCGGCCAGCCGCCGGTCCGGGAAGCGCGCCTGGAAGCGGGCCAGGACGGCCTTGATGTACTGGGACCAGTCGCCGCCGTTGCGCGCCAGGTTCTGGGTCACCTTCGGGCCGTTCACGAAGTCGAGCCAGTTCTTCTCGCGGCAGCCGTCCGGAATCTCCTCGATGGCAAAGGCCCGGTCCGCGAAGAGCTGGGGGTGCAGATTGACCAGGCGGATTTTCCGGTCCGGCCGGATTCCGGCGGCCACGAAGACATCCCGGTTGGTGGCGATGAGATTTATGTGGCCGCCCTGGTGATCGATGTGGCGGCCCATGATGTTGAGCCGCCCCGGCGCCCGGCCGATGACCACCGGTTCGTCGCCGAAGAGTTCCAGGTACCGGCGGAGCAGGGCGGCCAGCTGGCCGCGTTTCTGCTCCTGGTAGGGAAAATCGCTGCCGTAGATTTCCGCCAGGGCCGCGTTGAGTTCCCGGCCCGGCCTTTCGACCATCGCCAGCCACTCGGTGGCTGGCCGGAGCGCTTTGCGCCCCTCCCGGACCGAGATCCGGCGGCGCGAAGCCAGGTAGGCCTCGATCTTCTCCAGTTCGGCGGGCGTATTGTAGGCCATCACCTGGTGGGGGTTGACCACCGGCACCGCCTCCAGCCGGGCCCCGGCGTCGGCCAGGACGCCCACCGTGTCGGTCAGGTACTCCTCCTGCTGGGCGTTGTCCCGGGAGATCTGCTCCAGCGCCTGGTAAAGGGCCGGCGCCCGGAAGAGGTAAACGGAGAGATTGACGTGTTTCAGCCCGGAGACCAGCTCCGGTTCCAGGCGGCGCCGGTTGACCTGGAATTCGAAGTCCCCGGGCCGGAAGTTCCTTTTCAGCAGGTTCCGGGTTATCGGCTGGCCGCTTCGGACCGCGTCCCAGAGACCGCCCAGGGCCAGGGCGGCCTTGGTCTCCCGGCGGAAGTAGCCGAGGGCCATGGCCTGGACCTCCTGGGCGGTCAGCGGCCTTTCCCGGCAGATCCGTTCCAGGGCCTGGAGCAGCTGGACCCGGGCGATGTCGAAGACCTCCAGGATGCCCCGGACCCGGTTATCCCGTCCGTAGATGATCCGGCCGGAATCCGGGAAATGCTGGATTTCGCCCGCCAGGAAGGCCAGGTCGGCCCCGCTTTCCTCGAAGACGGTCTGCAGGCGCTGGAGCGGTTCCGATTCGATGACCTTGTCGCCGGCCACCAGCAGTATGTTGTCTCGGTAGTCAAGGGAGGCCAGGAGTTCGGCCGCCATCCGGGCGGCGTTGCCGGTTCCGGTGGGTCGGGGCTGGTGGCAGAAGAGATGGACGCCCGGGGCGCCGGCGGCCGCCGCCATAACCTGTTCGGCCCGGTTTCCGACCACCAGCAGGTGGGTTTGGATACCGCATTGCTGGTAGGTTTCGATGGCCCGGACGATCGCCGGCCGCCCCTCGATCGGGAAACAGACCTTGTGCAGGTGGGGCGACTCCATCCGGGAGCCCTCGCCGGCGGCCAGGATGACCGAGATGGTCCCGGTCTTCTTCGATTGGCGCGATTTCATCTTCAATTATAATAAAATAGCATGGCGCCGGCGAAATGACAAATATCAACGAATTGTGATAAGTTATAAGGCAAAGACCCCGCGGCGGGGTGGAACACTTTGAAAGGGGAGGGGGGAATGTTCAAGGAATTCAAGGAATTCGCCATGCGCGGCAACATGCTTGACATGGCCATCGGCATCATCATCGGCGCCGCCTTCGGCAAGATCATCACCTCGCTGGTCAACGACCTCCTGATGCCGCCGATTGGCCTGGTCATGGGCAAGGTCAACTTCGCCGACCGCTTTGTCAACCTCTCCGGCCAACCGTACGCCAGCCTGGCCGAGGCCAGGGCGGCCGGCGCGGCCACCATCAACTACGGCATCTTCCTCAACACCATCATTGATTTCGTCATCGTGGCCTTCGTCGTCTTCCTGCTCGTGCGCCAGATCAACCGGATGAAAAAGGCGGCGGCGTCGGAACCGGTCACCCGGGCATGTCCCTACTGCTGCACCGAGATACCGATCAAGGCCGTCCGGTGTCCCCACTGCACCACGGAACTGAAGGTTGAACAGGCCTGATCTCGTTGAATACAGTGATGAAGGGCGCGGCCGGGCCGGAGGCGGGATGAAGAAACTCTGGCTGCTGGTCTGCCTGGTCCTGCTGCTGGCCGGTTGCGCCGCCGGTCGGGCCGTCGGCCGTACCCTGCGCCCCTCCAACGTGGTCAGGGTGGCCGAGGTCTGCCGCGAGGGCCCGTCGGCCTTCAGGTTTCTGGGCGCCTGGAAGGACCGCTTCTCACGCTTCCTGCGCCCAGGCTTCAGCCGGATCTTCGGCCGGTGAGGAAGGGCCGGGCCGATACCGGTTCCGGGTAAATCTCCGGGGTTTTCTACTTCAGCGCCAGGGTGAGGAGGACCTCCTCGATGGTCGTCTCGCCCGCCGCCGCCCGGCGCATCCCGTCGGCCGCGAAGGTGATCATGCCCTGGCCGACGGCGGCCCGCTCTATCTCTTCAGCCGGGGCGCCCTCCAGAAGCAGCCGGCCCACCTCCGGTGTCATCTCCAGCGTCTCGGCGATTACCGTCCGGCCCCGGAAACCCAGGTAGCACTTCGGGCAGCCGACCGCCTTCCGGAATTTTTTCGGCAGTTCTTTCCAGTTTACCCCCCCTTCCCGGGCTATCCTTTCGGCGGCGGTCAGGCTATCCGGTGTCGGGGCGGCTTCGATGCTGCAGTGGACGCAGAGCCGGCGTACCAGGCGCTGGGCCAGAATCAGGCTGGCCGCATCCCTGACGATTAAAGGGTCGCTGCCGATGTCCACCAGACGCTTGAGCGCGCCGGCGGCGTTTCCGGCGTGCAGGGTGGTCAGAACCAGGTGGCCGGTCAGGGCGGCCTGCTGGGCGAGGGCAAGGGTCTGGTAGTCGCGGATTTCACCGATCATGATGACGTCCGGGTCGGACCGCAGGAAGGAGCGGATCGCCGCCGGGAAGGTGAACTCTTCCCGGATTCTCGCCTGTACTACCCAGGGGAGCAGGAACTCCACCGGGTCTTCAACGGACATGACCTTCAAACCCGGTCCGGCGATTTGCCTTACCGAGGCGTAAAGGCTGGTGGTCTTGCCACAACCGGCCGGGCCGGAGACGATGATCATTCCGGCGGGCGCCTTCAGGGCCTTTAGAATTCTGTCCAGGTCGGACCGGGCATAGCCGATCCGATCAAGAGAGAGGGCCTGGATCACCTGCTTGCTGCTCAGGATTCGGGCCGTTATGGATTCTCCCAGTACGGACGGGTGGAAGGATATCCTCAGGTCGAGTTCTTCTCCCCGGACGTTGAGGAGGCTCCGGCCGTTCTGGGGGGCGGACGTCTCGGTCGGGTTGCAACCGGCCACGGTCTTCCACCGGCCGGTGATTGCCGGCAACAGGCGCGGGTCAATCTCGGCCTCCGGGTGCAGGATGCCGTCTATCCGGTAACGGAGCATCCCGATGTTGCCGCGGCCGTCCTCTCGGATATGCGGACTGAGATGGATGTCGCTGGCGCGCAATCCCAGGCCCAGCTCGATCATCAACCGGACCGCATACTCCAGTTTCTTCTCCGGCTCGCCCCGCCGGCCGGTCACGCCCGCCGCTTTCAGCTTGGTTTCGAGTCTCCCGATGAGCGGTCCAATGTCGGCGCGCAGTTCGATTTCGGGCTGCTCGCCTTTAATGAAACTTTCGATGTCCCGGAGTTGGAACCG
>JAKJFK010000092.1 GCA_022704925.1 candidate division TA06 bacterium
GTTGGGCGACTGCTGGACGGCGATGTCATGCTCGGCCGCCAGCAGGTTGCGGGCCGAAAGGCGCTCCGGCAGCGAGTAGCCCCGGTGCGAACGCTGGATGTGGGAACTGTTGCCGGCGAAGTCCAGGTAAGGGGCGCAGTCATTCCAGTCCCCGCAGCCGTGGCCGGGCACCGAAAGCTTGGTCGGCATGTGGATCATCACCACCTGGCGCGGGTCGGCCGCCCAGATGGTCCGGGCCCGCCAGAGCGCCTGGCGGCTCAGGCTGGACGCCTCCCAGCGCCGCCAGGCAAACCAGGCGGCGTAATCGTTGTTGCCGTTAGGCGGCAGCACATCCTCCCAGGTCCCGTAGCCGGTATTCAGGGCGGCGTTCAGTTCGCCCAGGGAGGCGTACCGCTGCTGCAGGTGGGACCGGTAATCGGCCCGGCAGTGATGACAGGCGCAGATCCCCTCGACCGACTTGGTCTGCAACTCGTTCCAGACATCCCAGCAGAGCAGGGCGGGATGCTCCCGGTAGCGATTCACCAGGGCCGTCAGGAAGCGGCCCGACCATTCCTTCGTGAGCGGGTGGTTGCCGCAGACGGCCATGCCGCCGATCTGGGTGGACTTGCGGTTGAGTGGGTAGTAGGAAACCCCCTGGTGGTCAACGAACCAGGTCTCCGGGAACTGGCGGATGAACCACTCCGGGGCCGATTCCAGAAAGAGGAGCGGGTGGATGAAGACCCCGTGGCGGCGGCCCAGCTCGAAGAGGCGGTCCAGCTCCTCGAACTGGAAGCGCCCCGGCTCCCGCTCGTGCCAGCGCCAGTAAATCCAGGCCCGGGCCACCTCGAGGCCGGCCTTCTTCATCAGATTGAAATCCGACTCCCAGAAACGGGGCAGCGGCTGGGGCGGCCGGTAATATTGCGTCCCGAACCAGATCCGGGAGCCGATTTCCTTCAGCCGCCGGTCATGCCCGGCCTTGTGCCACTCAAACTCTTTGGCCATGCCGTCCTCTCCGGTAAAAAGATTGGGGGTGTAATTTCATTCGTCTCCGCTCGATCCAGTCGGCACGGCCATATCAGGCCGGGGGCCTTTACCGCCGGCTTACCTGGCCAGGATCAGGCGGCCGCCGGTCCGGCTCCCGCCGGCCCAGTGCATCGTGCCCGAGTAAAGCTTCCCCTGCTCCCGGTCCAGGTCCGTCCAGAAAAGATCAAAGGTCAATACCTGCCCCGCCGCCGGCGCCGCCAGGCCCAGCTCCCGCCAGGGCACCGCCGCCTCCAGCTTGACCGCCTGCGCCTCCAGCTTCATGCCCGCGCCGGCCAACCCCTTCCCGTCCAGCGCCGCCGACAACCGGCCCGTCGGGCCCGGCACCAGCTCCAGCCAGCGCTCCCGGCCGCCCGCCACCGCCAGCCGCACCCGCACCTTCTCGCCCGGGCCTGCCAGCGGCTGATCGTCGTCGCACCGGGCCGCCAGGTAAAGGTTCTCCTTGTCCCAGGCCGCCCAGAAGGCCACCCGCCCGTCCAGCGTGTAGGACGGGTACCCGAAGTTCTCCTCGCCCTCCAGAAACTGCTCCCAGCGGTAACTGAAGTTGAAGTGGCGCTGGTAGGCCAGCCAGGCCGCCGGCCGCCCCTCCCACTCGGCCAGGTCGCCGTCGGCCTTCGGCGCCGCCGCGGCGACCGGCGCCGGCAGCAGCCAAAGGTAATCCTCGCCGGCGTACTCGGCCCCGCCGGCGGCCGTCACCACCCCGCGCAGGTAGCCCATCTCCAGCGGCAGCCGCGCCTCGTAGGCGGTCGGCACCTCGACCACGGCCGTCTCGCCGGCCCGGATCGTCCCGACCTCCACCAGGCGCGGGGCCAGCCAGAGGCCGGCGATCGAAAGGGGGGAGTGGCGCAGCGGCACGCCGGCCGAAGGGCGCAGGTCAACCTTCACCCCGGCCTGGTCCCGGCCGCTGTTGTTGGCGACCGCCAGCCGCAGGTTGACCCGGCCGGCCCCGTCCGTAACGGGATTGAAGGAGAGCGCCAGCGGGACCGGCGCCACCCCGGCCTTCCGAAAAAGATCGGCGAAGGCGGCCGGACTCAGCCTTTTATTGAAGATGAAAAGCGGCTCCTCGTCCAGGTCGAGCCGCAGGCGGCCCCGGCTCCATTTCAGACCGGGGACCTCGTTCCAATACATGTCCCGGACCTCGACGCTCCCGGCCGGGCAGGCCAGGGTGACCCCCTTCAGCTCCCGGGCCGCCGGCCGCCAGTGCAGGTCATTATAAGAGGTGTTGGTGGCGTAGGTCACCGCGGCCAGCCGGCCGCCGCTCCGGAAGATGAAGGCCAGCCGGTCGGTCGAACCGAGCGGCACCTCCTCGACCAGCTCGGCGTCGGCCATCAGCGTCCCCAGGCAGCCGAAGGTGCTGCCCCAGGGATAGGGGGTGGCGTCGTAATCGCAGAGCGGCTTGTTCTGGCCCAGGTGGGCCCCGTAATTGGCCAGCACCCCGGCGTAGTAACCGATGACATCAAGGTCCATGACCAGGGTGTGGTAAATCAGCTGGCGGGCCATCCAGGCCGCCTTGAAACGGCCCGGCTGGTAAGTGTAAAGGGTGTGGTACATCGTTTCTTCGGGCGGGTAGCCGCCCACCCCGCCGCAGAAGAGGGGTTTCTGGTAGCGCCGCTTGAAACCGGCGTAGTAGCGGGACTCGTGGTAATTGTAATTCAGGGCGTCATTGCTGAAGAAGTCAATCTTCTCCGGCGGCAGATAACGCATCAGTTCCTCGGTGAACTCCGGGGTGGCGCTGATACCCACCCAGACCCCGGGCGCCTCCCGATGTATGGCGTCGGCGGCCGCGCCGGCGACCGACTCGAAGAGCTTCGGGTCCCAGTGATTCTCGGCCTGGTCGTCCACGAACCAGCCCCGCACGTAGGACCGGTAGTGTTTGGCCACCCGGCCGGCGTAATCGGCCCAGAGGTCCAGTTTCGGCTGGTACTCCCTGGTCATGCCGCGGGTGGTCCGGTACTGGTCCGGATCAACCGGGTCGAGCATGAAATCCGGCGGCCGCCGGAAGATCCAGAAGCAGGAGAGCATCTCGAGGCCGTGCTTCCTGGGCAGGGCGGCCCGCTCGTCCTGCCAGTTCCAGACCTCCGGCGCCGGGTGGACGCCGCCGTCCGGCGGCTCGGTAAGGGCGCCCAGTTCGCGCACCTTGGCCGGCATCACCCAGCTCATTCCCAACCGCTTGTGGACGAGGATCTCGGCCTCGTTCAGGGTCAGGTTGTCACCCAGCTTGTGGCGGACGGGACCTTCCGGCGGCCGGCTCATCACCAGATAAACCGTCTCGCCCTCCGGCAACTCCCGGCCGGAGACCCCGTAAGTCGCCGAGAAGATCCCCCGCAGCGGCGGCCGGATCGCCACCGCCCGCCGCACCGTCTGGCCGCCGGCCAGCGACACCGGCTCGGTCTCGCCCTCGGCCACCACCCGCTCCCGCACGTCCACCACCCGGTAGCCCAGGCGCGCCGTCCGGCTCGTCCGGCCGCTGTTGTGGAACCAGAGGTCCAGCGTCAGCGGCCCGTTATCGTAAATGATGTTCCCCAGGCAGCCGCTGCGCAGGGCCCCCTCCAGCTCGGCCCGCGGCGCGTACTCCGTCGCCGCCGCACCCGCCTCCAGCTGCACCCCGTCCACCCAGCCGCTCCCGCTCAGGCTCAGGTAGTACCAGCCGGGCTCCAGGTTACCGGTCGCGCTCAGGCGCCGCCACTCCGGACCCGCCGGGCCGATGACCTTAAGCGCGTTGAGGGTGTGGATCTCGTTCTTCTGCCAGCTCCCGTCCTCGATTACCTTCTTCAGGACGAAGCCGAAATCGGCCGGCTTCTCGGAGCGGACATACAGGGAAATGGTGTAGATACCGGCCTGCTCGAGATAGTAGGGGCGGCTGAAGGGCTCCACGGCCGGGACCTTCAGCGAGTAGAGGCCGTGGAAGGGACGGACATTGTCCAGGTCGGCATCCGTGAAGGCGTAGGCCAACCTGCCCGCCCAGCCGTCGTTCATCCCCAGTTCAAAGGAGGAGTTCGGCCAGAGGTTCCGCCGGCCGTCGAAGGACTGTAATTTGATCGGGCCGAAGACCGGCTCCGCCGCCGGGGCCGGCGTCCGGTAGGGCTCGTCGGACTGGTAAACCGGCCGCGGCGCCAGGGCCGCCGTGTCCAGGCCGGCCCGCCGGGCCGTCTCCTGGTGGTAATCGGGCGGCTCCTTCTCGTTCGGGTCGTCGCTCAGGTAGATGGTGTCCACCCAGAGGCTCCGGTTCAGCGGCTCGGTGTAGGCGCCGTAGCCGCGGCCGCCGAATTGGACCGCCTCCAGGCTGATACTCGCGGCCGGCGCCGCCAGCGTGATCTCCACCCCCGGCAGCCAGGTGAAGTTCTTCCGGCCGGTCTTCCAGGCGACCTCGACCCGGCTGGCGCCCAGGCCCACCCGGACGATGCTCTCCCGGTCGGGGCTGGTCGGGCCGATCACCCGCAGGAAGAGGCGGTACTTGCCGGCCGGGACCGGCTCCGCCAGCGGCCGGCTGATGATCCGGCCGCCGGCCGACGCATTGGCGTGAATGGCCGCGCAGTAGCCGCGCCCCGGCGCGCCGAAGGAACGGATGTTGGCCTCGCGGGCATACCAGCCGGCGGCCGCCTCGTTGTCGTAGGGGTAGCGGAGCAGGGAGCCGATCTCCTCGGCTTCGAAGTAGCGGCCGGCCGCCCGGGCCGGAACCGGAGCGGACAGAAAACAAACCAGACAAGCGGAGAAAAGAAGGCCGGTGATGACTCCCTTCATCGATTTGCCTCCAACCGGGCGAAAGGTGATCAGAAAAACGGGGCTGATTCTCAAAAAAAGGACCGGGCTTTCAAGCCCTGACTTCGGCCGACAGGGACTTCTCCTTGGCCTCCAGGAGCGAGCGGCTCACCAGGTACTCCTGGCATTCCAGGTGCAGGCCGAGCCGTTCGTCCAGGCGGAAGAGCGGCAGGGCCCGCCGCACCGTTCTCAACTCTTCCTGCCGGAGCCGGTCCAGGTACTCCGGGTACCCGGGACCGGCCGCCTTCCGGGCCCGGTAATTGTCGAAAAGGCGGCCGGCGCTCTCCAGGAAGCAGAGGACCGCCCAGCCGTTGGTCCATTCCTGCAGGCAACGGTAACCGTGAATATTCTCCAGCCCGGGCAACCGGCGGCGGCACTCGCCCGGCAGGAGCCGGATCAGGCGCGTTACCCTCTCCTGGTCGGAGATCCGATCGTCGTGGCGCGGTATCACCGCCTCGCCCCGATAATCGGTCAGTCCCGACCACCAGGGATCGACGCCGGCAAAGAGGACCTTCTCCAGTTCCCGCAGCCCCTCCTCAAGCTTGACCGCCAGCCGGCCCAGGCCGGTAATGACCTCGTCCAGGGTATAGGGGCCCAGGCACTCCTCCCAGTTGTCGCCCCGTTCCAGGGCCAGCCAGCTGGCCGAAAGCGGTTTCCCTTGCAGCGGGCTCCCGTCCAGCGGCGCGGCCAGGGCGTAGTTGAGCGGACCGATATGAAGAAGGCGGTTGGCGATCGGGAATTCCCGGAAGGCGGCCTCCATGATCCCGACCGCGTGAACAAACCGGTCGGTCTCCTGGCGGCCCAGATAAGAGCGGCAGAGTTCGGCCAGGAAGTCCGCCTCGGTATCCAGGTCGGGCCGCGCGACCGCCAGGCCCACCGCGGCGCTGTTGATGGTAAATCGGTTGCCGAAGTTCCAGCTGGCCAGGAAACCGCCGCTGCCGTCCCGGCGCAGGTAATCGAGTTTTCGGAAGAGGTTGCCCAGCAGGGGCAAGTTGGCCGCGGTGGCCAGTTCGTGGGTGGTACCCACCTGCAGCTTGGCCAGGTGGCGGTGCCCCTGTTTCCGGGCGTAGCCGGTAACCGAGGCGTAGCGGTCGCCCGGTCCGACGAAGATCAGGGAGTACTCTTCAACCCGGCGCTCCTTCCCGTAGATATTCGTCCGGCCGCCGATCTCGAAGTCGGCCAGGACCTGGACCTCCGGGTCGAGCCGGTCGATCAATTCCGGCTGGGGGTTTGGAGAATACATGACCCAGGACCAGTTCCAGGCGATCACCGCCGCGGCCGAACCGGACTGGCGGACCGCCTCCCGGTAGGTATTGATGATCTCGGCCACCACCTCCTCCGGCGGCCGCCGGCCGCAGCGCGGGCAATCAATCCCTTCGTGCTCCTGGTCGGAGGCGAAGATGTGGCCGCCCGGATTGGTGATGACGTGCGAATAGCAATGGGTGGGGTACTCGGAGGCGGTGATCAGGATGCTGCCGGCCAGTTCGGGCAGGAAACGGTGCAGCCGGAGGGCATTCTCGTAAAGGTAGGCGCGGCCGGCCTCGGTGCTGGTGCAGATGTAATAAATCGGCCGCCGGTCCGGAACGCCCCAGCCGCCGGAAGCGCCCCGCAAATCGGGATGCTCCTTCCAGAAGGGATCGTCGGCCTCGAAGTAGCGGGGCTCCTCCAGGAGCAGGTAGAGGCCGCAACCCCGCTTCCGGCCCCGGGCGATCAGCCACTTCAGGCGCTCCAGGCTGCGGCGCTGCCCGGCCGACTCTTCGCCCCGGAAGGCCACCAGGTCGCGCAGTCGCGCCTGGACCCAGAAACCGTTGAAGCCATGGTTCCGGAGGTTATCAAACCAGGCCTCGGTATAATCGGCCTCCAGGTTCTCCAGGTCGCCCCGGTTGAAATGGGCCCCGGAGTTCCGGTAAATCCGCGTCGTCCAGCCGTCCTTCAAATGGCCGGCTGTGGTTTCGGTCATCGTCTTTTTTAAACCCGGCCGCCCTTTGAACGGGCGGCCGCGGTCGTTTCCCCTATTTGGCCAGGATCAGGCGGCCGCCGGTCCGGCTCCCGCCGGCC
>JAKJFK010000093.1 GCA_022704925.1 candidate division TA06 bacterium
GAGACCATGGAAATCCCCGCCATCGTGCAGGAGTGCAAAAAAGTGGGGGTGAAGTCCATTGCCATCACCGATCACCTCAACCGGCTGGAATTCCTGCCGAAACACCGGCCCATCCTGAGCGATATCCAGGCCCTGTCGGATCCCGGCCTCGAGGTCTATTTCGGCGTGGAACTCAACTTTACCGGCTGCGACGAGGGTTTCGTCTTCAACGAGGAGATCAAGGCGGAGTACGGGTTCCAGTTCGCCATCGGCGGCATCCATTCGCCCTACGTCCAGGAATACGACCTGAAGAAGATCATCGATGTTCAGCACCGCCACCACCTGAAGACCTGTGAAGACCGGCTGGTTGACGTGCTGGTTCATCCCTATTGGTTCAGCACGCGGTCATTTGAAGTGAACCAATGGCCCTGGTTCTCATCGATGCGGGCCGTTCCCCGGAGTTATGTCCGGGAACTGGCCCAGGTCGCCCGGGAAACCGGGACGGCCATCGAGATCAACGCCTCGGCCAACCTGGAGTTTTTGCGCTTTCCGGAGAGTTACGTGAAAGAGTACCTCGAATATCTCGGTCTTCTTGCCGAGGAAGGCGTGACCTTTTCGCTGGCCTCCGACGCGCACGATATCGGCTCGCTTCAAAGGATCCGGTCCGCCTGGAAAGTCATCGAGGACCTGCGCCTTCCGCCCGAGCGGGTCTGGCGTCCGCGGGTTCAACCCCTGAAAAAATGATGGGTGGTCAACCCGGGTGAAGGAGCGGAGCGTGACCTTACCTGAGCGTGAGATTCAAGAAAAGTTAAGAAGGCGTCAACACAACCTGGATAAGGGAGAATGAAGAAAGAGACGATTCGGATTGGCTGGGCCGAGGCGGATATCACGCCTGGCAAGAAGATCGACCTCTGTGGACAGTACTACGCCCGACTCTCGAAGGGTATCCATTCCCGTCTTGGCCTGACGGTCCTGGCCCTGGAGTCGGCGTCCGGTGAACAGGCGGTGCTGGTCTCGCTCGACAACGTCGGCATCTCTTCCGGATTCATGGACCTGGTGCGGGCGCGGGTAAAGACCGCCCTGCCTGAAATCCGGCCCGAAAAAATCCTGGTCAACGCCACCCACATCCACAACGCTCCCTCCCTGAAACCGGTTGTCGGTTGGTACGAGATGGACCCGTCGGCCATCACCCCGGAAGAGTACCGGAAATTTCTGCTTCCCCGCCTGGTCGGGGCCATCGGCCGGGCCTGGTCCGATCGGGCGCCCGGAGCGGTGGCGGCCGCCCGGGGCTATGCGGCCATCGGCCACTGCCGCCGGGCCCTCTTCAGGGGAGAGATCGCCGAGATGTACGGGGAGACCGGCCGGAAGGATTTCCTCGGGATGGAGGGCAACGAGGACTCCACCCTGGAACTTCTCTTCACCTATGACGGCAAGAAACGACCTACCGGGGTGATACTTAACGCCGCCTGCCCCTCGCAGGTCATGGAGGCGACCTATTCCATCTCGTCGGACTTCATGGGCGAGGCCCGCCGGCTGCTCAAGAAACAATTCGGCCCCGGGTTCGCGACCCTCTGCCAGGTTTCCGCCGCCGGCGACCAGTCCCCGCGCGACCTGGTACGAAACCGGAATGCCGATTTCTGGAAGGAAAAGGGCGTCGCCGTCCTGGGAAAACGTCTCTGCGACGAGGTTGTCAGGGTTGGGTCCGGGGTTGGGAAGGGTGAGATAAGCGAAAAGGTTGAGTTCTGCCATCGGGTCGCCTCCCTGGAGCTTCCGATCCGTTTTCCCGCTCCGGCCGAACTGGCCGCCGCCCGGAAGGAGCTGAAGCGGCTGACTGCCATCAAGGGTGAAAAGGCGGCCTTCAAGGACTTCTACGCGGAGGTCAAACGCAATGAGAAGCGCGCCGGCCGGCCGGGCCCTTATGACAGCAAACTGCACCATTTCGTTCTCCTGAAGAACGCCCAGGCCGTGATCGCGCGGGCCGCGGCGCGCGGCGAATCCTCCCATTTGCCGATGGAACTGCACGCGATCCGGATCGGGAACGCGGCTTTCTGCACCAACGTCTTCGAACTCTTTCTTGACTACGGACTGCGTATCAAGGCCCGCAGCCGGGCCGCCCGGACCTTCGTCGTTCAGCTCTGCGGCGGTATGGAGGGCTACCTGCCCACCGGCCGGGCCGAACGGCACGGCGGGTACGGCGCCCTGATCAACAACAGTATCGTCGGCTCAAAAGGCGGCGACGTCCTGGTCGAAAAGACCCTGGAGCAGGTCAACGCGTTGTTTTCCGCCGGTTCGAAATGAAGATAATTTCCATTGACGTTGGCACCTCCTCGGTCAAGGCGGCGGTCTACGACCCCGAGGGGCGCGAACTGGCGGTTTCTATCAAGGAATACTTCCTGGAGCGGCCGCGTCCCGGCTGGGTGGAGGCCGATCCGGAGGTTTACTGGGAGAAGACCCGGGCGGCGCTGGCCGAGGTTCTGGCCCGGACCGGCCGGTCAGAGGAGATCGGGGCGGTTGGCGTGGCCAGCCAGGGCGAGACGCTGATCTGCCTCGACAAGGCCGGGGCGCCGGCAAGGAAGGCCCTGGTCTGGCTGGACACGCGGGCCGTCGAGGAGGCCCACCTGATCGAGTCCCAGTTCGGCGCGGAACGGATTTACCGGGTGACCGGCCAGCACGAGATCTCGCCCGGCTACACGGCCAGCCTGATTTTATGGCTCAGGCGCCACGAGCCGGAGGTCTTCGCCCGGACCTCGAAGTTTCTCCTGGTGACCGATTACATCGTTTATAAACTGACCGGCCGTTACGTCTCCCACCGGGCCCTTTATCCCTCGACCTTATATTGCGATTTTCAAAGCGGCGCCTGGTGGCCGGAGATGCTCGATTTCCTGGGGATCAAGGCGGCCGTCCTGCCCGAACTGGCCGCTTCGGGCACTGCGGCCGGAAGGGTCCGCTGCCCGGGTTTGGAGATTCCGGCCGCGGCGGTCGTCTGTCCGGCCCCGATTGACCAGGTGACCGGCGCGCTGGGCGCCGGCAATTTCCAGGCCGGCGTCATCAGCGAGTCCACCGGCACGGTCCTGGCCCTCTGCGGGGTGACCGACACCCCGCCCTACGATGAACAGCGCCGGTTTTGTCTCTTTCCCCACGCGATTGAAGGCCGTTTCGTGGCCATGCCCTGGGCCTCCGCCTCGGGCAGCATCCTGGCCTGGTTCCGGGATAACTTCGTCCCCGGCCTGGATTATGAGTCGCTGACGGCCGAGGCGGCCGCGGTGGCGGCCGGGAGCGATGGCCTGACGGTACTGCCGCACTTCGAAGGGATTAACCTGCCCGTTCGGATCGTCGAGGCGCGCGGCGTCTTCTGGGGCGTCACGCCATCCCATCGCAGAGGCCATTTTGCCCGGGCGATCATGGAGTCGGTCGCCTTCCTTCTCAAGGATTACGTTTCCATCCTGGAGCAGGCCGGCATCGGCGGCCGCCAGGTCATTTCCCTGGGCGGAGCGGCCCGGAGTGCGCTCTGGTCGCAGATCAAGGCCGACGTCCTGGAGAAGCCGGTGGTCACCAACCGGGTGAACGAGACGGTCTGCCTCGGGGCGGCCATGATCGCGGCCGCTGGGGCCGGCCTGTATCGGGACTGTGAAGAGGCCTGCCGAAAAATGGTTCAGCCGAAGCGGACCTTCACGCCTTCGGAAGCGGCCGGAACCTACCGGAGCTTATACGGGCAGTACACAAGGTTGAACGAACTCCACCGGAGTTTTTACGATGGGCTTCGGGATGCTCCCGGGGCGAAGGAGCCGAATCATGGGTGAGAAAATCACGGCCGGTTTCGTGGGCTTCGGCGAGATCAACACGCCGCGGGAACTGGTTGAGAGAAAATGTGGCCAGGCGGCCGATTACCTGGCCTCCCTGGGACTGACCGTCAAAGTCGTGGCCCCGGTCGCGGACGATCCGGACGGGAAGCAGGCCGACCGGGCCGCCGGCGAACTGAAGCGGGAAACCTTCGATCTCCTGGTCGTTTGCCTGGCCGGCTGGATACCCTCCTGGGCCGTGATCAGGAGCATCGAGGCCTTCAAGGATAAGCCCGTGCTTCTCTGGGGCCTCACCGGCGACCGGGATGGCGACCGGTTCGTCACCGCCGCCGCCCAGGCGGGCACCACGGCCATCAGGAGGACCCTGCAGGAGATGGGCTTCCGGTTCAAGTACGTTGTTGACCGGCTTGGACAGGCGGCGCCGGCCGAGCGCATCGTCTCCTTCGCCCGGGCCGCCCGGGCGCTGTCCCGCCTCCGCGGAGCGACGGTCGGCATGGCCGGGTACCGGGACATGCGCCTCTACGGGACTCTTTACGACGCGGCCAGCCTGCGGGCCCGGCTGGGTGTCGAGGTGGAGCATTTCGAGCTTCTCGAGGTCGCCCGGTACATGGACGAGGTTTCCGAACCGGACATCGAAGCCGCCACCCGGCACATCCGGGAGAACTGGGACTTAATCAGGGAGCCCCGGCCGGAGACCCTGCGCAGCACGGTCCGGCTCTGCCTGGCTTTGAAACGGAAGATAGCCGAGCGGGGATACGACGCCCTCTCCTACAGCGACGTCGACGGAATAAAGAAATTCTTCAAGTTCGCGCCGGCGGGCGCCCTGACTCTGTTGCACGATCAGCTGAAAATCTGCTCGATACCGGAAAACGATTCCCTGGGCGCGGTGACCCAGTTGATCACCGCCTTCCTGACCGGGGCGGCGTCCGCTTACCTGGAGTTTTACGAATTCACGCCGGCCGGCGCGCTGATGGGCGTGCCCGACTACGTTCCCGCCGAAGTTGTGGATGGCCGGGTGAGGATACTGCCCAACGCCTTCGGGGATTTCGGCGAGGGGCTCCTGAACGTTTCCCGGTTGAAGACCGGTCCGGTGACCATCGCCCGGCTGGCCGGCAGCGGCTCCGATTACCTCCTGCACGCTGCCTTCGGGACCGCAAAGGCCCCCCTGAAGTGGGAGGAGGCCGGCTGGGCGCCGCCGGCTCCGCAGCTGCCGAGCCTGGAGATAGACCTGGCCGGTGATTCCGAGGCCTTCATCCAGAACGTCCTCTCGCAGCATTACATCCTCTCCTACGGCGACAACCGTCCGCTCTACCGAGATTTCTGCTCCCTGGCGGGCATCCGGATGGTCGAGGAGAAGTAGGGGACGATCCGGTTTCCGGGGCGGCTTTCCGGTTCGTTCAATTGACGTGGACGAGCCAGAGTATGAGCATGATCAGCGCCCACATCCCGAGCCGGACGATCCCTATCCAGGTTCCGGTCCGGGCGGCCGCGAATTTCCGGCGCCGCCATAGGAGGATCGAGAGAAGCAGGCCGGCGATCAGGAGAGGAGGGGGTAGCGGGATTCCGTTTCTTATCCAGTAGGTCCCCTGGAAATCCAGGAGGCGGATCAGCCGATTGGCCGAATTCTGGGGGTCGCCGGCCGGGTGGAAAATTCCCAGGCACCCGAAGGCGGCCAGCGGGAGGATTTCCAGCAGGACGGCAAACCGGGCCAAGCCTTTCATTCTCTTTTCGGACGGTTTTATCCCGCCGCGTCAATCCTCGAGGCGCCAGGTATAACGGCGGCCGTTGGTGCGTGGATCGTTCCCGTCGCTCGAGGAGAAGTAAAGCAGCCCTTTCCAGTGGGAGAAGCGGCCCTTGCCCTGCCGCCGGATTTCGGCGTGAGGCGCGTGGGCCGGACCCAGTTCCCGGCCGTCTTCGAAGAGGCGCAGTGTTGAGGCCGCCACACCCTCGCTTTCAAGGCCGTCGCCGGGATAGGCCGGGCCCAGGTGGTAATTGTAGCAGAGGCCGTTTTCGGTGGTGATCCGGTCTGGTGGAATTATGCCGGCCAGAGCGGCCAGGTACCGGCGACCATTTTCTTCGCCGGGCCGCCAGCCATTTAATTTTCGGTCCGGAAAGGGCGTTCCGGCGGCCGCCAGTTCGAGGTAATCAAGGTCAAGGCGCTGGTCCGTCCGGTTCTCCAGCCTCAGCCGGTGGCGTCCGGCGGTCAGCCTGATCGAGGCCGGCTGTCCCCGTTCCGTCAGGGCGGCCAGGTCCCACTTCCCTCTTTCCCCGTTTCCGGCCGGCAGGGCAACCTCAACCGGCGGTTGGCCGTCAACGGCCAGCTTAAACAACGCTCCAGCCGGCGCCAGGTAACGGGCCAGGAGATAGTAGCGGTCTTCCGCCGGCACCTCGACTTCCCATTCGAGCCAGTCGCCCGCCGTGCCCCGGTGTGAAAGGACCAGGCCCGAAACGTCGGTTCCGGTGCCGGTCTGGGTGTTTCCGCCCTTCCCGGCGGCGAAATGTTCGGCCTCCACCCGCAGGAGCAGTCCCCATTGCCTGAGGCCGAGGTCGGCCGGCGTGGGCGGGAGCCAGAAGGTCCGGGTGAAACGGCCGCGGTTGCCCTTCGCGTCCCGCACGGTCAGTTCGATCTCCAGCGGACCGCCGCGCGCGATTTTCTGCCGGACCTTCGAACCGGCCGCCGTTTGCTCTCCGATCCGCCAGGAGCAGGAGACGATTCTTCCTCCGGTTGACCCCGAGCTGCCGGCGTCGAGGCTGATTTCCCAGCCGTCCGGCGCCGGCGTCAACACCCAGTCGAATTCGACCCGGATCTTGCCCAGCAGGTTGATCCGGGCGTAACTGATGCCGCTGATCCCCTCGGCCTCTCCGAGCAGGTCCAGGGTGGCCGACGGAGCCGAGCCGCCGCGTTCGCTGGCCGTGAAGAAGGTCTTCATCGGCCGGCGCAGGTTTACCCGCGCCGGTTGGCCGGCCGTCCCGTCCGGATTTATCTCGACCAGGCGGTTCTCGGAGACCGCTTTCCCGGAATTGTCCGAACCGCCGG
>JAKJFK010000094.1 GCA_022704925.1 candidate division TA06 bacterium
CCTTGCCCGCCTGGCTGACTTCCAGGACCAGCTGGTAGAGGTTCGGGCTCTCCGGCGTCCAGGTCTTCAGATCCCGGACCGGGAATTCCATTTCCGCTTCGCCGCTGAAGCCTTTGGCCAGCGCCAGCGGCGCCGGCCCCAGTTCGGTGACCGCGGTCTTACCTTCCCGGTCGTAGATCAGGGCCTTCACCTTCAGGTCGAGGCCGCGGCCGCCGCGGTTGACGGCCGGAATCCTGACCCGCAGGCTTCCTTCGCTTACCCTGGGTATGGTTACCAGTTCAAGTTGGTCGAGGCTGACCAGGTTCGTTTCCAGCACTTCCAGCCGGGGTTCGGCCAGCAGGGCGGCGTCCGAGACCTTCGGCCGCCGCAGGCCCTGGAGCAGGGTGATCCGGTTGGTCCGTCCCGGCTGGATGAAATCGGTCAGGTCGAACCAGCGGTCGCCCGGGAAAAGATGCCACTGGAAGAGAACCGTGCCCAGCCGGCGGCCGTTGAGGTAGACGTCGGTGAAGTCCGATTCGGAGTTGATGTGCGACCCGGCCACCCGGAGGCGGACCTGCTTTCCCTGCCATTCGGCCGGCGGCGTGAACTCGCGTTCCAGGAAGAAGCCGGCGTATTCGGTCAGCTCCCGGTCCTTGTAATTGACGGCCGGCTTGAAATTCTGGTCCAGCAGCAGCGGCCGGGCCGGCTTGGGCAGCCAGCGGCCCGGCACCGGCAGGTAAAGCCAGTTGTCCTCCAGCGGCGCGGCCTGGCCGAACTCGGCCGGCTGGAAGCGCCAGTAGCCGCCCAGCCGGTATTGGGTCCGCCGGTCGTTTTGAAAGGCGGGATCCCCCAGTTCCCAGTTCACCCCTACGGGTCGGGACGGCCGACCGGCCGGAGCGGCCGTGAGGTCCAGCGGCAGGAAGGGTTGCCGGCCGGCCGGCCGGGGCGCGAAGGGCTGGGTGCCCTTTCGGTAGGCCTCGTGGGCCGCGGCGACCGCCGCCTCGTCCAAAGGCTGGTCCAGCAGGAGCAGTTCGTCCAGCCAGTTGTCGGCCGGGTAGTCGCCGGTCAACTCCTCCTTGCCGTAAGCGGTGGGCAGGTTCGTGTAGCCGGCCATGAAGGAGATCATGTTGGCCTGGAATGGGGCCGGGTAGTTCCCGGCGGCCAGGAGTTTGCCGTCCAGGTACTGCTTCCGGCTGCGGCCGGCCAGGTCCCAGGTGTAGACGAAATGGTGCCATTGCCGGTCCTGGAGCCGGTCCCGGATCCGCTTGTCCGCAAGGCCGGCCAGGGCGATGGAGTTTTTTTTGTCTCCCGGCATCACCAGCGAGTTGGAGTCGGCGGCGAGTTTGAGCCAGAGGGAAAGCGTGCCCCGGTTCGGATCAAAGAGCCGGTTGATCGGGTAGCGCAGACCCTGGTCGAAGGCGGCCGGCTTGAGCTGGACGGCCTGACCGACCAGTCCCTTGCCGAAGCCGAGTCCCCAGGGACGGAAGGGGCCCAGGAAGGTTTCAGGGAAGGCGAAGTTTTCCGAGTACCCGGTGGTGTTGCCCTCAAAGGGCGCGTGGAAGATTACCCGGGGCGGCTGCTGGCCGAAGGCGTTTGAGACCGCCAGCCGGCCGGCCATTGAAAGGATGAAGAGAGTCTTGAAGAATCTCCTCATAACTTTTCCCTCCGGTAGTATTTGATGACCGGCCGTAAAGGCCGTCGTCAGGTCCGAGTGGTTTTGGGGGAAGTCCGGTCTGGGACATCGATAGAAGGGTTGGCGGCCGGTTCAGTTTGGAATGTTTTGGGAAGACAGCCGGCGGCGGTTCTTCTCCCGCCGCCGGCTGTTCTCTATACTCCGCGCCGCCCTGCTCTCACCAGTGGGGCGGTATCCCGGCGTAGGCCGGACCGCAGAGGTAGCCGTACTTGTCGGGTCCGGCCGCTTCCACGTGCCCGTCCATGAAGAGGAAGTTGGCCATGCCGTTGTGCCGGTAATCGACCTTGTTGTTGGGCTGGTTGTTGGATCCGACGTAGGTGCTGGTCGTCTCGGCCAGGTAAATCCTTTCGGACGGGCTCTCCTCGTTGCTGATCT
This sequence comes from candidate division TA06 bacterium, assembly GCA_022704925.1. Lineage (GTDB taxonomy): Bacteria > Ratteibacteria > UBA8468 > MWAK01 > MWAK01 > MWAK01. The sequence goes on from JAKJFK010000094.1 coordinate 2,048, forward strand.
TTTTGACGGTACGGCTTCCGGGACCGAGGGCCAGGATCATGTTCGGTCCGTACTTGTACTGGTCCGGGACGTTGGTCTTCGGGCAGTAGGTCAGCTTGGTTTTGTTGTTCAGGTAAGGCAGGAGCACCGTCTTGAAGTAAGGGTCGTTGCCGTAATTGTAAGGGTAGTAGCCGCCCCAGTCTTCCGCGTAGATCCGGGTGGCGATGCCCAGCTGCTTCAGGTTGTTGGTGCAGTTGGCCTGCCGGGCCTTCTCGCGCGCCTTGGAGAGTGCCGGCAGCAGCATGGCCGCCAGGATGGCGATGATGCTGATGACCACCAGCAGCTCGATCAGGGTGAAGCCCTCTTTTTTATCCGACCGTTTCATTCTCCGTCTCCCGTTTTTTACCAGCAGCGCAGGGCGATGTGGCCGGTGCTGGCCTTGCCGAATCCCTGCCAGATCTGGCTGTAGGCCTTTTGGTTGACCGGCAGGTTGAAGTAACGGCTGGATTCGGACCAGACGGAGCCGGTCGCCTCTCCGAAATAAAAAACTCCGTCGCTGGCCTTGACGGCGGTCCGCCACTCGACGTGGCCGTCGAGCATCAGGAAGTTGGCCCCGTCCTGGTGATTGCCGCCGCCCTTCTGGGTGTAGAAGGTGCCGACCAGGTGGCTGGCGGCCGGTATCTCGTCCTGGTTATTGTTCCAGACGGTCAGGTTGGCGGTCGACTCGTCGCCGTTGATCCGGGCGTACTTGTCGCTCATCAGGGCGAAGTCGTGGATGGGCAGGCTCCAGCGCTGGGCCCACTTCAGGTTGATGCCGTTGGCGTAGCCATAGGCGATGTTCAGCGGCGTTATCTGGTCGGGTGAACTCAAGTTGGCCGGGATCTTGTATTCGGAGGCCGGGCAGATCATCAGGTTCCAGTTCTTGATGTAAGCCGGGTAGAGCAGGCGCAGGGAGTTGGTGGACCAGCCCTTGGTCACTCCGAACTGGGTGGTGGGCGTAAAGAGGGCCGGCTGGCCGTTCTCCCAGGGTCCGTGGTAGGGGAACCACTCGTCGTACTCGTAGGCGTACATCATCAGGGCGAGGTAGCATTGCTTGAGGTTATTCATGCAGTTGGCCTTGTGGGCCCGGTTGCGGGCCTTCTCCAGGGCCGGCAGCAGCATGGCCGCCAGGATGGCGATGATGGCAATGACCACCAGCAGTTCGATCAGGGTGAAACCGTGCCTCTTTTCCATTTCCAGACCTCCATCGTGAAAAGTTAGGAATGGCGAGGGATTTTTTCTTGCCGGCGCCTCCTTTGTTATCGTTAACTGAAAATCAAAAAAACCAAAAATTACACCCGATTGATTTCTATTCTGGTATTTTACCCCCCGGTCCGCCGTTTGTCAAGGCCGCCGTCCGGCGGCCGGGCAGCGGATCTCCAGCCGGGAATCCCCGCCGGCCCGGAAGCCGGCGGTACCCTCGTGCCGCTTCGGGCTCCAGGCGAAACGGATCGGCCGGCCGTCAACCAGCAGCCGCGGCTGTTCCGGGCTGTAGAACCAGAGGCGGCAGTAACCCGGCGCCGCCAGGCCGGCCTCCAGGCGACCCGGTTCGAGCCGGGTGATGCGGGCCCGGGCCGCGCCGGCGCCCAGGACAACCGGGTGGACCGGCGGCCGGTTGGTCTTCTCGATCCGCACCCGCTGTTCCGGCCGTTCGTCGGCCGCTTCGAGCTGCTGGGTGCCGTCGAAGGGGCGGCCGTTGATTTCCAGCCCGGCCACGAAACGGCCCCGGCCCCGGACATCCACTTCCCAGACCCGGCCTCCGTAGAACAGGTTGGTCAGCCGGACGTCGCTGCCGCCGTCGCCAGGCAGGTACTCGAGGTTTCCCTGGGTGAGGCGGATGCCGGCCAGCGCTTCCAGCAGGCCCAGCCACCAGCTGGCGGTGGTCATGCACTGCCACCAGGAAGTCGAGACGTAGAGCCTGGAGGCGTCGAAGAACTGGGTCGCCTGGTTGTTGTAAAGGTTCTCGCGCAGCACCCGCTCGGCGCCGAAGAAAAACTCGGCCTTTTCCAGCAGGATCCGGAGGAGTTCCTGGTTGCCGGAGAGGCGGGCCAGCCGGAAGGTCTCCCGGCTGGCGTTCTGGAACCAGTTTTCGCTCCGGTTGCGGCCGGTCGGGTGCATCGGCTGGTCGGCCGGGCATTCGCGCAGGCCGATGACCGGGTGGCCGAGGCGGCGGACGATGAAATCGGCCAGCCGGTCCCACTCGTCAAGGGAGAGCAGTTCGCCGTGGCCGGAGAGGGCCAGCAGCGAGGTGAGCCGGAAGGTCCGGTTCCGGTTGACCGGCTTATCCTTGGGCCAGACGCAGTCGATGAAGAAGCCTTCCTCGGCATCGAAGAAGTGGCCCATGAAACCGGCCTCGATGCGACGGGAGAGGTTCAGGCAGGTCTTGAGCAGTTTTTCATCATTGAGCGCGCCGGCCAGTTCGGCCCCCTGCTGGCAGGCGTGGAAGAGCAGGCCGATATCCTCGACGCCGCTCAGGCGCGAGGAAAGGGTCCGGTTGTCGCGCGGGTCTTCGAAGCGGGGCCGGTTGGTCTGCTCGCTGTAATCGGTGCCGCCGAAGCAGGACTCCACCAGCCCGGTCGGCCCGGCGTTGGCGGCGATGGTTGTCAGGGCCGTGGCCGCGTAAGGGTAGAGCGCCCGCAGCGTCTGCCGGTCGCCGGTCCGGAAGTAGTACTCGTGCAGGTTCTCGATGGCCCAGCTGTCCAGCATCACGTTCCAGCCGGCGCCCAGCGGCCGGTCGATGGCCGGGTGGTGCAGGTTGATGTCGTAGGCCGGGCCGTAATCGAGGTCGCAGGTCATGATGACCGCGCCGTTGGGGCCGCGGGAGCGGTTGATGAAGTTGAGATAACGCCGGACCGTCCCGGTGTCCCCGCAGGCATTGATGACCCGGCAGGCGAACTGGCCGTCCCAGGCGTTGTGGACCCAGTAGCCCCGGGTGGAGGGGCGGAAGGCGGTTTCAGACTCGTTCTTTTCGCAGCGGGTGGAATGGAGGAAGAGGGGTGCGGTCCGGATGATCTCCGGGATCATCCGCCACTGGCCGCTTTTCAGGGCGGGTACCCGGCCGGCCAGCTCCCGGTAGCGCTCCCGCTGCTGCCGGTACCAGGCCGGCCACTCGGAACGGGCCTTCGAGAGGCGCTCGGCGGCCCGGTGGACGTCCTCGGCGAAGACGATGAAGAATCGGGCCGGATGCTTGCGGTCGAACTCCACCGAGAGCGAGGTCCGGCCGTCCCGGCGGCTCCAGTCGGCCGGACCGGCCGCTCCCACCATGGAGCAGGCCTCGTGGCGCCTTTCGGTGGGCTGCCGGTCGGCCGCCTGCGCGATGAAGTTCCTGAGAATGTTGTAGCGGAGGGCCTGCCACTGCGGATCGAAAGAGGGTTCTTCCCAGGCGGAATGTTCGTTCAGGTGCTCCAGGAACTTTTCGCGGATCTCCAGGCTGATCCGGGCCGGCTTCGTTCCGCCGGTGCGCCACTCCATCATGACGGCCGGCCCCTTGATCCAGAGGCGCCGTTCGAACTCCTGGCCGGCCCATTCGAAGCGCCCGGCCACCCCGTAGGGGCAGAGGGCCAGGTTGGCGAAGCCCGGCCGGCCGGAGCGGCCGGCCGACTCGATCCGGAACTCGATGACCGGTTCCGGGAAGAAGTCGGGCCGGCGCCGCCAGATTCCATTGGAGAAGAAGGCGCCCCGGCGGGCGCCGGTCCGGCGCGGGCCCTGGTACTCGATCATGTTGAGGCCGCCGGACTGGTCCAGGATGACGCTCACCAGCCCGTCGGAGAGGGCGTATTCCTTGTTGGGCAATCCTTCCGGAAGGTAAAACCCGATCTTTGCGAAATCATCCCTTTTCATTTTTCTCTCCGCGAATCAAGGAGCGCATTGCCGGTTAACCTGGAACTTCTACATTGTATCATGTCCGGACGGAACCGGCGCCGGCGTTCGATTCCGGTTAGGAATTCCGGTCACGTTCTTAAACTTTTTGCCCGGCCGGTCCGACTAATTTCTATAACAGAGGGGGGTAAATTTTTCATCCAAATCACGAGGAGGTCTCCGTGAAAAACGCGTTTGGGAGATTGTGGTTCGGAAGGGGTGCCGGATTGCTGGCGGTTTCGGGCCTGCTGCTGACCGCGGCCGGGCCGGCCGGGGCCCAGCAGAAGCCGGGTGGACCCGGGGCCCCGTTGAATCCTTCGGCCGAGACGATCGAGTCGGTCTTCATCAAGGTGGCCGAGCAGATCAAGCCGGCGGTGGTCAACATCAGCACCACCCAGAAGGTTACGGTACGGAACAGTCCCTTCGACGATTTTTTCAGCGACCCGAATTTCCGGCGTTTCTTCGGTGACCAGGGCCCGCGCCAGCGCGAGTATTCCCGCCAGTCGCTCGGAAGCGGGGTCATCGTTTCGGCGGACGGGTACATCCTGACCAACAACCACGTGGTCGCCGAGGCCGCCGAGATCAAGGTGAAGCTGCTGGACGGCCGCGAGTTCATGGCCAAGGCGGTCGGGCAGGATGCCAAGACCGACCTGGCCGTCCTCAAGATCGAGGCCTCCGGCCTGAACGCCGCCGTCCTGGGGGATTACGAACGGATACAGGTCGGCCAGTGGGTGATGGCCGTCGGCAATCCCTTCGGCCTGGAGGGCACGGTCACCGTGGGCGTGGTCAGCGCCAAGGGGCGCCACCTCGGCTTGAACCCGATCGAGAGCTTCATCCAGACCGACGCCTCGATCAACCCCGGCAACAGCGGCGGGCCGCTGGTCAACC
>JAKJFK010000095.1 GCA_022704925.1 candidate division TA06 bacterium
GGGCCTTCAAGCGTTTCCGCGCAGTCGTGGACGCCCGCACCCGCCCGCCCAGAGTCCTGGCCTGGCAGGAATTGACGGGACTGGGCTGGCCGCTCGATCCCCAGGTTCTTAATGACCTGCGCTCCGGCAAAGAACCGCCGGTTATCAACGCCATCTCTGACGCCGGGGGTGTTTCGTGATGCCTTTCATTAAGTTTGGGAAATCCAGGCGGCTCGGATTGACCCTGGGCGAACGATCGCTGGTCGCCGCCGAAATCCAGGTGACCGGACGGACGTCCCGCCTGATCCGGGTCGTACGCTGGCCCTTCCCGGACGGCCTGACCATCGGGGCGCCCCTCGGGAAGGCCTTGCGCCAATTCCTGCGCACCCAGCATATCGCGGCCGACACCGCCATCGCCGGAATCCCGGCCGGCTGGCTCCTGACCAAGGAAAAAACGGTCCCGCCCGCAGACCCTTCGACGCTCGCCAATCTTTTAAAACTGGAGGCGGAGAGTGATTTCGCCTTCCCGCCGGCGGACCTGATCCTGGAATATCTTGAAGCAACGCCGGCGGCTGACGCCTCCCGCCCGATTCTCCTGATCGCGGCCCTTCGGAAACGAATCGAAGCGCTTCAGCAGATGGCCCATGCCGCCGGTCTGAAGCTGGCCGCCGCAACCCCGTCCTCACTGGCGCTGGCGGACACCGCCGGCAGCCGAACGGATAACCTGGTGCTTTACCTGGGGCCGGAAGAGGTCGAACTGGTCTGGCTTTCCGGAGGCGCTCCCCTCATTTTCCGACGTCTGGGAAAGATACCCGCCCCAGCCGCGGACAAACTCAATGAGGAAACGGCTGCCTGGGCCGGTGAAATTGGAACGGCCATTCAAAAACTGCTTTTCCTGATGCCGCGCCGGGAGGGTTTCGTCGAAGCCAGCACGATTTCCATCCGGAACGATTCCGGCTTGCCGGAAACGGCCCTCCAGGCCTTGCAGCGGGCGCTCCCGCTGCCGGTAAAAACAACGAAAGGCCTGGAAGTACCCGAGCCGGCCATGGCAAACGGCTCCCGACCGGCAGCCGGCGAAGCCGCCTTCAGGCTGGCACTGGCGGGAGAACGTCCGCAAGCACTGCCGCTGGATTTCCTGCATCCGCGCCTGACCCGTTTTGGAGATGACCAGAAACCTCTCCGGCGACGATTGCTGATCTGGAGTGCGTCCGCCGCCCTGGTCCTGCTCCTGACCGCGGCCGGCGGCTGGCTTGAAACCCTCGGTCACCAGCGGGAAATAAACGCACTGCGCCAGAAATTGGAGGAGGTCCGGCCGGAACTCGCCCGCACCCGGAAGCAGGAAGACCGGCTGCGATCATTGCGGGCCTGGCAGAACCAGGAGCCCTTGTTCCTGGAGTGCCTGCGTGAAGTCACCCTGGCCTTTCCTGCCGAAGGCGGCATCTGGACCAGCAACCTGGCCATCAGGGCCGACCTTCAGGGCCTCATCTCGGGCAAAGCCGCCCGGGACACGGCGGTTTTCGATCTGCTGGAAGGGCTGAAACGCAGCCCGGCCTTTTCGCAGGTCAACGTTGTCTACATAAGGGAAACCGGGGGCGGCAATCCCGAAGTCGCCTACGCGATCAGGTTTGCCTTTCTCAAACCTTCGGCCCGGAAAAGCACGGCGACGGAAAAAACAAGATGATTCTCTCAAAACGCGAGCGTTGCATTGCGGTCATCACCCTGGTCGCCGTTTTCTTCCTGGCCTCCGACCGTTTTTTATTGACCCCGTACCTGGAGCGTCGGGGCCGGCTGCTGTCGGAAAAACATCGGCTGGCCGAAGAACTCGAGTCGGCCCGATCCCTTTTTGGCCGCCGGGATGAACCGCCGACGCCGCTTGAAAAGATGCTGGAATCTGATGCCGGGACGGTAGAAAGCCTGACTTTGAGGTCTCTGCGCAACTGGGCCGAGGAAAGCGGCCTGGCCCTTTCGATGTTGAAGCCGGAGCGAAGCACCCGGATCGGACAGATGGAGGAACTTTCCTTCCAGGCGATCGGCGCCGGTTCGATGCGCGCCATCCGTGATTTCCTCTGGAAAATCGAAAGCGCCCGGCTGCCGATCAAGATAAGCGAACTGCAATTGTCGGGGCGCAAGGAGAATTCCGACGACCTGATGCTCCAGGTCCGGGTCGCCGCCCTCTGCCTGGCTCCGGCGGATAAGCAACCATCCAAAAAGGCCCGTTCGAAAAACAACGCCGCCCTTGAAGGAGATGCGGAATGAGGCGCCTTTTACCAGTTTTCCTCTGGATAATCCTGTCGATCGGCGCCGGCGGCCGGATGGCCGGGGCGGCCGAACCGGCGCCCACAACAACCGGATTCCCCTATGAGCGGTACCGGGTCCTGGCGGAACGGAATATCTATCTCAAGAATCGGCAACCGCAACCAGGTCGGATTACTTCCATACTTCGAGAAACCCCGGTCGTCCCGATCGTCCGCCGGATGGTCGTGCTTACCGGGATCGCCCGAAGCGGTTCGGAATTCGTGGCCTTCTTTGAAGACCGGGCCAGCGGGATGACAACCCGCGTCCGCGGTGAAAGTTCACTCCTGGGTGGAAGAATTGCGGAAATAAATATCGATTACGTGGAATACGAAAAAGACGGCCTGGTCAACCGGATCCGGCTCGGGGAAACGGTTCCGGAAACCCTTGCCCGCGAATCGGCCCCGCCCGCTCCCGCCGTCAAGAACGCTCTGCCGACCCCGGCCAGCAGCGCGCCATCGGCCTACCCGGTGGCCGCTCCCATAGACGAAGCCCGTATCCTGGAACAGATGCGACAGCGGCGCCGCCTGGAAGTCGGCGCCGAATAGGAGACCACATGCGTAACTCAAGACTGAACCGCGCCCTTGCGATTACCTGGCTGAGCCTTTTGCTTCTTCCCGCGGCCGGCCGAACCCTGAATCTCCACGCCCAGAACGCGAACGGCCTGCCAGACGACAATGCACCGCCGGTTTATACGCCGCCTCCATCGGTCCTGACCCAGGGAGACGACACCACCCAGCCGCCAGTCAATCCGCAACCGGCACCCGACCAGGCAACCGGCGTCGTGATCACCAACGACGCCGCCGGACCGGCCACGATCGAAGCCGTCATCATCGACGGGGGTGCCAACCCGGCCGAAATACCGGGCCCCGGATCGGGAGGGCTGATCATGCCGCCGACGCCCCTTCCAAACGAACCGGCGCCGGCCAGGCTGCCTTCGGAAGTGCCTCCACCGGTCAGCCTGCCTCCGGCCTCCGCACCTTCCGCTGAAACGGCCGTCCGGGAAACCACGCCCGCATCACCCCTCGTCCCCGAAACGATCCCGCCGACCGGGGCCGCCCAGGGGATCGTGCTCAACTTCCAGAACGCCTCCCTCGACACCATCCTGGCCTATCTTTCCGAAACCGCCGGTTTCATCGTCGTACGCGACGTTGCCGTCGAAGGACACCTCACCATCATGAGCCGCCAGCCGATCACCCGTGAAGAGGCGATCACGGTGCTCAACACGGCTCTTTACCAGAAGGGCTACGCGGCGATCGTCACCGGCCGCACGCTCCGGATCATCCCGCTGGCCGACGCCAAGAAACGGAACCTGCCGGTCCGCATCGGAAACGATCCGAGCAAGATCGAACCGAGCGACAGCGTGGTGACCCAGATCATCCCGGTTCGATACGTGGATGCCGTAAAACTGCGCCAGGACCTGGCCCCGCTGCTGCCGGCGAGCGCCGAATTGATCGCCAACGCGAGCAGCAACTCGCTCATCATGACCGATATCGAGGCCAACATCCGCCGGATCATGGAAATCGTAAACGCGGTCGACACGGCCGTTTCCTCGGTAGCTGAAATCAGGGTCTTCCAGCTTCGGTATGCCAATGCCACCAACACGGCCAGGTTGATCAATGAACTCTTCCGGTCGAGCCAGGCCTCCCGCCAATCCGGACAGGCCGGCGCGGTCAGCGGCGCCACCCGCTTCTTCACCGCACGGGGCGGCCAGCAACCCGGCCAGGTAACCGTGACCACCCAGCCGGCCGCCAGCGACGGCAGCCGCCCGGCCGCCCAGACCACCGCCACCGCCGACGAACGAACCAACACCATCGTGGTCAGTGGAACCTCCGAAACGCTCAAGGTGATTGAAACGCTGGTGAAAGACCTCGATTCCAGCCCGGAGGCCGAGGAGGCCGTCTTCATTTACAAACTCAAGAACGGCACCGCCAACAACGTGGCCACGACGCTGAACAACCTCTTCGGAACCTCGACCGCCTCCAGAAATCAGCGTACCAATATACGCATGAGCAATCCAGCCGCGGCGGCGGCCCTCGATGCGGCCGGCGGCAGCAGCCTGGAGGGCCAGGTTTACGTGGTGGCCAATTCGGACACCAATTCGCTGATGGTGATGACCGCCTCGAAGAACTTCGACCGGGTCAAGGAGATCATCGACGACCTCGACCGCCCGCTGCCCCAGGTCCTGATCAAGGTGCTGATCGCCGAGGTAACCTACGACCGGTCGCTGGACCTGGGCACCGAATTCTCAATACTCAACCTGGGCGCCGACGCCAAGGGAAGCGTCTTCACCAAGTTCGGAGTCGACCAGGGCGCCGGAATGGTCGTCAGCCTGGTGGAAAAAGACGTTACCGCCGCCCTGACCGCCCTGCAGAAAGTCGGCAAACTCGACGTGCTCTCCCGGCCCTACATACTCGGCAGCGAGAACCAGCGGGCCCAGATAACGGTCGGACAGCGGGTCCCCTTCATTACCAACACCCGCACCACCGAGACCGGCCAGACCATCAACACCATCCAGTACCAGGACGTGGGCATCATTCTCAACGTGACGCCCAAGATCAATCCGGAGGGACTGGTCATCCTCGACGTCAGTCCGGAGATCTCGGCCCTGACCGGAACCACGGTGCCGATCTCGGAAACGGTAAACGCCCCGGTCTTCGCCAAGCGCTCGGCGACCAGCCGGGTGGCCATCCAGGACGGCCAGACCATAGTGATCGGCGGACTCATGGAGGACCGTAAGACCGAGGAAGTCAAAAAAGTCCCCCTGCTGGGTGACATCCCGCTGCTCGGCCTTCTCTTCCGCAAGACCGCCACCAATACCACCAAGACCGAACTCCTGATCTTCCTGACCCCGCACGTGGCCAAGCAGCCCGGCGACCTCCAGGAATTCTCCGCCGGCACGCTGGAAGGAACCAGCATTGTCAACAAGGCCGTCACCCCGGGCGCCTTCGAAAAACACCTCAAGGGCATGGAAAGGGGCGGCCCGGCGGCTCCGGCCGTCAATCCCTGACCGGTGGCGAACCAGGCCGTTTCCCGGTCGATCGTCTCGAATCCGGCCGACCGGGGAAAGAATTGACCGCGCCGTTGGGAAAGAAGTAAAATCTAAGCGGGTCACTCACCTTATTCCCGAAGGCAGACGTTATAACTCTTGTCCCAAACCCTTGGTCTCCGTAATCCGGGAGGATAAAGATGAAACTCGGGGTATTGCTGGTGCTCTTCGGCCAAAAAACGCTTGAAGAGGCGCTTGATTACGCTAAGAAATGCGGGGTGGAAGCGGTCGAGATCGGAACCGGTAATTATCCCGGGAACGCACACTGTCGGCCGGAAGAGCTGCTGGCCAATCCCCGCCGGATCAAGGAGTTCAAGAAGGCGATCGAGGACCGGGGCCTGATCCTGTCGGCCCTTTCCTGTCACGGAAATCCGCTTCACCCCGACTCCAAAATCGCCGCCCGGCACCGGGAGGTTCAGCGTCAAACCATCCGACTGGCGGAAAAACTCGGCCTGGACACCATCATCACCTTCTCCGGCTGCCCGGCCGGCGGACCGGATGACCGGACCCCGAACTGGATCACCTGCCCCTGGCCCGAGGATTACAGCCGAAGCCTGGCCTGGCAGTGGGAAAAACAGGCGGTTCCCTACTGGCGGAAGGAGGCGGCCTTCGCCGCCGACCACGGAGTGAAGAAGATCGCCCTGGAAATGCATCCGGGCTTTCTGGTCTATAATCCGGAAACCCTGCTGAAACTTCGAACGGCGGTGGGGCCGGCCATCGGCGCCAACTTCGACCCCAGCCACCTTTTCTGGCAGGGAATTGATCCGGTTCGGGCGGTGACGGCCCTGGAAGGCGCCGTCTTCCACTGCCACGCCAAGGACACCCGGATTGACCATTACAACACGGCCCTCAATGGAGTGCTTGACACCAAGCCGTACGGAAACGAAAAGGAACGCAGCTGGATCTTCCGCACCGTCGGCTACGGACATGACCAGGCCTTCTGGAAGGATTTCATCAGCGCCCTCCGGCTGTCCGGTTACGACGGAGTTCTCTCCATTGAACACGAGGACAGCCTTCTTTCCGGAAACGAGGGATTCCTGAAGGCCGTCCGTTTTCTGAAGGAAGTCATTGTCTCCGAACCCCGCGGCGCCATGTGGTGGGCCTGACCACGGGCCAAACCAAACGGAAACCATGCTCTGGACAAATTACCTGCTGCCGACCCAGAAAGAAGTCCGCATCGAGGGCGAAGATACCGCCAGCCTGCGGCTCACGCTTCAGGCCGGCCTGATCCGTCAGCTGGCCAGCGGAATTTACACCTTCCTGCCTTTTGGCCTGGCCGTCCTGCGCCGGATCGAAGACGTCGTCCGGGAGGAGATGAACCGCGCCGGGGCCGTGGAACTCCTGATGCCGGCCCTGCAG
>JAKJFK010000096.1 GCA_022704925.1 candidate division TA06 bacterium
TTTTTTTATTTTTTTTTGTTCCCACTCTGCGTCCGGGGCAGAAGCTCCGCGACTCGCCTCGTTCCGGGCCCTCGGCTTCAGGGAAAAGGACGAAAGGCAACTACGCAAGCGGCACTCATCGGGTTAGTCTGAAGATGGATCCGGACTTTCAACGTTTGACCTTTACCACTTTTTGTTATAGCATAATTCAATAGGCGTTTTCATCGGTTTCACCGAAAAGGAGACCTGCGGCATGAGTATGAAATGGTTGCTTTCCTTCCAGATGACCGGCTGGTTTACCGGGGGGATCTACGTGGTGCTGATTCTTCTCTCGGTGGCCTCCTGGGCCCTGATTTTTCAAAAACTCTCATTGCTGCGCCGGATAAGGCGCGCCGAAGCCCTTTTTAAGGCGACCCGTCCCGAGGACCTGGAGTCGATTCAGGGTCGGCTGGCCGCTTCCAGCCTTTACCTGGTTTACCGGGAGAAGGAGCAGTTCCGGGCCCAGGGGAAGAAGGACCGGGAATGTCTCGAAGAGGCCATCCGGGTCTCCCTTAATGAGCACTTCCAGGATGTCGGCAGCGGGATGAGCGTGTTGGCCACCATCACCAGCGTGGCGCCATTCCTGGGCCTGCTGGGCACCGTCTGGGGGATCATGCTCATCTTCTCCAAATTGCACGGGCAGGTGGCCGGGGTTTCGGAGATGGTGGCGCCCGGAGTGGCCCAGGCGCTCCTGACCACCATCGGCGGGCTCCTGGTGGCCATCCCGGCCCTCTTCTTCTACAACTACTTTTCAATGATTCTCAAGCATCTTTCGAATGAGGCCGAGAATTACGCCAGCCGCTTGATCTATCTGAAATGAAACGCCTGAAAGTTGCGCCGCCCCTGGTTGATCAGATCAACATCACGCCGATGCTCGACACGGCAATGACTCTCTTGCTCATCTTCGTGATCATCTCTCCGATCATCGGCCGGGGCATTGCCGTGAAAATACCGGAGGCCCGGGGCGAAAAACTGCCGGTCACCTCGACGGTAGTGCTTACCATGGATCGGAGCGGCCGGGTCTTCCTGGGTTCCAAACCGGTCAACCCGATTTTTTTGCCGGTTGACCTGCAGAACCTGAAGCTGGCCAGCCCGGACCTGAAGGTGATCATCCAGGCCGACCGAGACGTGCGCTACCAGAACGTGGCCTCGCTGCTTGACCTGGTGCGCCAGGCCGGCATCAGTTCGGTAGGCCTGGCCACCCGGCCGCCGGGGGGATCCGAAGACCGGAAATGAGAGCTCTGACGCTCTCCCTGGTCCTGCATCTCGGCTTGGGACTGTTGTTGGTGCTGGCCGCCGTCTGGCCGCTGCGGGAAAGGCCTCAGCCGATTTCGGCCGAAACGGTCTTCCTGGTGGCCAACCTGCCGGTCCTTCCGGCGGCGGCGCCCCTCGAGGAAGCGTCCCCGGAAACGAGTCGGGAGGCCGGGTCCGTTGCCCCGGAGACGCTCCCGGTTCCGCAGCCCCCGGAACCGAGCCTGGCCGAACGCATCCAGACCCGGTTGGCCGGGATTCCGGCGACCTCGGTTCCGGTCGGGCCGAAGCATGAAAGGACTCCGGTTGCGGTTCCGGCCGTCCGGCCGGAGAAGTCCCCGTCCGGGACGGCGGCCGCCGTCCCGCCGGCCGGGGTGGTTATCGAGGCCGGGTTCAACGACCCGCTTTATCTGGCCATGCTGATCCGCCGCCTTACCGAAAGCTGGCGGCCGCCGCGTGAAGGATTGGCGGTGGTCAAGCGCGAGGCGGGAGTTTCTTTTATTATCAACCGGTCGGGGGGAGTGGAGGAGGTCCTGCTGATGCGTCCCTCCGGCGATTCCCGTTTTGACCGTTCCGCGGTATCGGCCGTCTCCGGAGCGGCGCCGTTTCCGCCCCTGCCGGCCGCCTGGCCCCGGGACCGTCTCCAGGTGAGTGTTCGGTTCCGGGACGACTGAGTGGATACTATCGTAAATGCACGGCGGTCCCGGCGGGCCCTTTTGGTGTGATATAATAAGAATACAACCCTGGTTTTTCAACCTTTATTTTTTTAAAATCCCGAACGGTTGCCTGGCCACCGGTTTTTTTCAAAAGGACTCCATGAGGAGGTTTTAATGGCTTGCGAAGATCCTGACATCAAGTATCTTTTCGAACCCAGAAGCGTGGCGGTCATCGGCGCCTCGCACAGTCCGGACAAGGTGGGTTACAAGGTAGTCGCCAACATCCTGGGCGGTGGCTACCGGGGCCGGCTTTACCCGGTGAATCCCCAGGGCGGCGAACTGCTCGGTCTCAAGGTCTACCGGGATGTCAATGAAATTGAAGACGGGCTCGACATGGCGGTGGTGGTCATCCCGGCCAAGTTCGTTCCCGACGCCCTGCGCAGCTGCGCCGCCAAGGGTGTCAAGTTCCTGCCGATCATAACGGCCGGTTTTTCCGAGATCGGCAATCGGGAGGAGGAGGCGAAACTGGTCGCCTACGCCCGGGAAAACGGCATGAGAATCCTGGGGCCAAACATCCTCGGGGTTTACTCCGGCCCCAGTTCCCTGAACGCCACCTTCGGCCCTTCCAACGTGCTGCCCGGTAACGTGGCCATCATTTCCCAGAGCGGCGCCCTCGGCATTGCCCTGATGGGCAAGACGGTCGTTGAGAACATCACCCTTTCCGCCTTTCTCTCCATAGGCAACAAGGCCGACCTTGACGAAGCCGACCTGCTCGAGTACCTGATGAATCACGAGGCCACCCGGGTCATCCTGATGTACATGGAGGGGGTCAAGAACGGCGAGAAGATGGTGGAGACTCTTCGACGGGCCACCCAAAAAAAGCCGGTGGTGGTGGTTAAATCGGGCCGTTCCCAGCGGGGTGCCCTGGCCGCCGCCTCCCACACCGGCGCCCTGGCCGGTTCCGACGAGGTGTTCGACGCGGTGATGAGGCAGTGCCAGGTTCTGCGCTCCGAAAGCCTGAACGAGGCGCTCAACTGGTGCAAATTTTTTGCCAACGCGCCCCTGCCCAAGGGTGAGAAGAGCGTCATCATTACCAATGGCGGCGGCCTGGGCGTGCTGGCGACCGACGCCTGCGAGAAATACCGGGTCAAACTTTACGATGACGCCGACGACCTCAAGCAGACCTTCTCCAAGTCAATGCCTTACTTCGGTTCACCCAAGAATCCCGTCGACATCACCGCCTCGGTTGACCACACCTATTATGATTCAGCCCTCCAGGCCGCCCTCCGCAACGACAAAATCAACTCGGTGGCCGTGCTTTACTGCCAGGTGGCCGTATGCGCCATCGAGAACCTTTCCCCGATCATGGAGCGCCATTACCGGGAGTTCAAGGCGGCCAGCAAACCGCTTATCTTCGCGCCGGTCGGCGACCAGGCGGTTGAGGACAGCATGAAGTTCCTGCGCAACCACAACGTGCCGGTGACCAGCGATCCTTACGAGGCGGTCTCCTGCCTGGGGGCCATGTACGCCTACTACCGGTCCCTATCCGACGGCCGGGGAACCCCGGAACCGGTGGCGATCGATCGCGCGGGCATCAACCGGCTGGCCGAGGCGGCCCGTGCCGACGGCCGCTCTTTCCTGCTGGCCGACGAGGCGCAGCGTTTGATGGAACTGGCCGGGATAACGACCGCCGGCAGCCGGGTGGCCACCAGCGCGGCCGCCGCAGTCAAGGCGGCCGGGGAGATCGGTTACCCGGTGGTGCTCAAGGTGGTTTCCCGGGACATCCTGCACAAGAGCGAGGCCGGGGGTGTCCTGCTCGACCTGGGAACGGCCGCGGCGGTTCGGGCCGGATACCGGCGCATCATGGACAGTTGCCGGGCCTACAACCCGGAAGCGAGAATCAAGGGAGTGGAAGTTTGCGAGCAGGTCAAGCCCGGCACCGAGTTGATCCTGGGCGCCCGCCGCGATGCTTCGTTCGGCCCGATCGTTATGTGCGGAATGGGCGGCATTTACGTTGAGGTCCTTAAGGACGTCACCTTCCGTTCTTTCCCGCTGACGCGTAAAGAGGCGGACCGGATGCTCAAAGACCTGCGCGTCTATCCGATCCTGTCCGGAGTCCGCGGCCAGAAATCGCGCGACACCGCCACGGTGGTCGAAGCGCTGTTGAAGCTGGGCTCGGTGGTGAAGGAGTGCCCGCTGATTTCCGACATCGAGATAAACCCGGTAGTCGTTTACCAAAAGGGGTTGAAAGCGGTTGACGTTCGCGTCCTGCTTTCAAAATGAGCGATGGGCAGAAAAGCCAAGGTTTACCGCAAGACCCGCGAGACCGAGATCGAGGTGACGCTGGACCTTGACGGCACCGGTAAGGCCGCGGTGGAGCTGGAACTGGGTTTTTTGAAGCACATGATTACCGCCTTCGCCCAGCACGGACTGCTGGATCTTTCGGTCCGGGCTTCCGGAGACCTGGAGGTTGACGAACACCATCTGACCGAAGATCTCGGTCTGGTGATCGGGGAGGCGCTCAACCAGGCGCTGGGCGACAAGAAGGGGCTGCGCCGTTTCGGATTCGCCTCGGTGCCGATGGACGAGTCCCTGGTCGAAACCAGCCTCGACTTTTCGGGACGCCCCTTCCTGGCCCTGGAGCTGCCCAAACTGCCCCGGCGCAAGGGGTACTTCGAATTCGCCGATGCCCGGGAGTTCCTCCGGGCCCTGGCCCAGGCCGGTCGGATCACCCTCCACGTGGAATGCCGGCGGGGCGACAACCAGCACCATATCCTGGAGGCCCTCTTCAAGAGCCTGGGCCGGGCGGTGCGGCAGGCGGTCGAGCTGGAACCGCGCCTGAAAGGCAGGATACCTTCCACCAAAGGCACCCTTTAAAAATGGCCGAAGAAAAGAAGCCGGACGCCCCGGTTGAGTCACCCATCACCGGGCCGGACGAGCACCACGCCGGGGAACTCCTGCAGCAGTTGAAGGCCACCCTCTCCGCCGACACCCAGGAACTCCTCACCATGCTCAAGCATCCCCGCCGCTTCTTCTGGCTGAATTTCATGATGGGGGTGGTGCGCGGTCTGGGGATTTTTGTCGGGGCCACCATCCTGGGCACCTTCGTGGTGGCTTTTTTCCTGATCCTGCTTCGGTGGATGGAACGGATGCCCCTGCTGGGGGACCTGGTCCGTTTTATCGTCAACCTTATCCGCGACCTGATCCGGCAGCCGGTCTCGGTGCCTTAAGGAAAAACCCGATGTGGGCCCTGGTATACCTGGCCATCTTTCTCGTCAGCTGTCTCCTGTCGGTCCTGCTGGTGCCTTTCGTGCGCCGGGTCGCCCTGGCCCAGGGGCTGGTTGACCACCCCGGTCCGCGCAAGGTCCACCAGAACCCCACCCCCCTCCTGGGCGGGGCGGCCATCCTGGTGGCCCTGCTGGGCACCGTCCTCTTCGGCTACCTGGCCTTCATTCCGTTCGGGCACCTGCTGCCGGTTGCGCTCCACCGCCACCTGGCCGGTGTCGTGAGCGTGCTGCCCCGTCTCTCCCTGATTCTCTTCGGGGGCGTGCTCATCTTTCTTTTCGGGCTGGTGGACGACCTGGTGGGGATCCGGGCCCGCTGGAAACTGCTCGGCCAGGCGGCCATCGCCCTGCTGCTTTTCGCCTCCGGGCTCCGCATCAGCCTCTTCCTGCCCGGGACGGCCGTGCCGCTGCTGCTTACCGTCGGCTGGCTCCTTTTTGTCACCAACAGTTTCAACCTCCTGGACAACATGGACGGCCTGGCCTCGGGGGTGGCCTTCATCGCCGCGGCCCTCTTTTTCCTCTACGCCCAGGTTACCGGGGCGCTTTTCGTCTCCTCGCTGCTGGCCGCCTTCGCCGGGGCGGTGCTCGGATTCCTGGTTTACAACCGGCCGCCGGCCACCATCTTCCTGGGTGAAGCCGGCTCGACCCTGCTGGGCTATTTCCTGGCCGTGACCGGGGTGACCCTGACCTATTACCGGCAGGATTCGCCCTCCTACCTGTCGGTCCTGGCCCCGGTCTTCATCCTGGCCATACCGATTTTCGATACGCTTTCGGTGATCGCCATCCGGCGTCGCGAGGGGCGTTCGATCTTCACCGCCGGCAAGGATCATCTTTCCCACCGGCTGGTCCGATTCGGCTTCTCCTCCCGGGAGGCGGTCAGCATCATTTACCTGCTCTCGCTCGGGCTGGGACTCCCGGCACTGGTCCTGAGCCACCTGTCCTTCGCGGGTAGCCTTATCCTGTTGCTGCAGGGGTGCATCTTCCTGGCGGTGCTCTCGTTCCTGGAGAGCCGCGGCAACGCCTCTTGAAACTTTCTCCCGGGAATCGGAATGACTGAACAGGAACGGATTATCGTCGCCCTGGATTACCAACGGCTTGACGAAGCGCTCAGCCTGGTTGACCGGCTGGCCGGGGCGGCCTCTTTCTTCAAGGTGGGGCTGGAACTTTTCGCCGGGGCCGGACCGGAAGCGGTGCGTGAACTGAAAGACCGCGGCCAGCGGGTCTTCCTGGACCTGAAGTTCTTCGACATCCCCAACACTTCCGCCCGGGCCAGCCGGCAGGCGGTCCGGCTGGGGGTCGATCTTTTCAACCTCCACCTGCTGGCCGGGGTCGAGGTGCTCCAGGCGGCCGCCGCGGCGGCCCGGGAGGAGGCGGCGAAACTGGGCGTCGCCCCGCCCCGTCTGCTCGGGGTTACCATTCTCACCAGCAGCCAGGGCGAGG
>JAKJFK010000097.1 GCA_022704925.1 candidate division TA06 bacterium
TCCTGCTCAAGGGGGCGGTGCCCGGGGCCGAGGACGGCCTGCTCCAGGTTAAGAAAATCAAGGGTTGATCCCGGGACGCGCTCAAATAAAAATGGAAATCAAGGTTTACAATCTGGCCGGCGAGGTGGTGGGCCGCGAGGAGTTTGACACTTCCGGGCTGGCGCCGGTCAACCAGAAACTGCTCTATTACGCGGTGAACGCCTACCGGGCCAACCAGCGGCAGGGTACGGCCTCCACCAAGACCCGCGGTGAAGTCTCCGGGGGCGGCCATAAACCCTGGCGCCAGAAGGGTACCGGCCGGGCCCGGGTCGGTTCCAACCGTTCCCCGCTCTGGCGCAAGGGCGGAATCACCTTTGGTCCCCGGCCGCGCGATTACCGGGTGGAACTTCCGGCCAAAATGCGGAGACGAGCCCAGGCCGAGGCCATCAAGGCGAAGATCATGGCCGGCAGCGTCGGCCTGCTGGAGAATCTTCAGCTGGCCGAACCCAAGACGAAGCTGGTCGGCGCCTTTTTGAAGAAAAGCGGTATCTGTGGTAAAATATTACTTTTTGCCCCCCGCGACGCCGCCGATTTCCGCAGAGCGGGGCGCAACATCCCCGGCATGAAGTTCGCCGACCTCCGGACAGCCGACTTTTACAGCATTCTTAACGCCGACTACCTGATTGCCCCGCATTCCGACTGGGGCGCGCTCCAGGAACGGCTCAAAGCCTGAGTTCCGCCATGACCGCTAATGACATTATCAGGTATCCGCTGGTGACCGAGAAGGACACCATGTACCTGCAGCCGTTGAACAAGTACGCGTTCGCGGTTCAGGTCGGGGCCACCGCGCCGGAGATCGGCAAGGCGGTCGAGAAGCTTTACAAGGTCAAGGTGGTGGCGGTTCACGTCTTAAACTACCAGGGCAAGACGAGACGGATGCGCAACCGGGCCGGCCGCCGGCCGGACTGGAAGAAGGCCATCGTCACCCTGCGCAAAGGAGATAAAATTGAGTTTGCGTAAGAAGCGTCCGGTAACTCCGGCCAGCCGCTTTTCGACGCTGCCGGACTTTGCCGAGATCACCCGGAAAAGCCCGGAGCGGCGTTTGTTGGAAACCCGCCGCCGCCGGGGCGGCCGCAACAGCCAGGGCCGGGTTACCGTGCGCCATCGGGGCGGCGGCCACCGGCACCATTACCGGATCATTGATTTCGTGGGCGGCAAGACCCTGACGGGCCGGGTGCTGGGCATCGAGTACGATCCGAACCGGAGCGCCCGGATCGCCCTGGTCGTCTTCCCGGACGGCGAAAAGCGTTACATTCTGGCCACCCAGGAGATGAAGGACGGCGCCCTGGTTTCCTGCGGCGCCGAAGCCCAGCCGGCATCGGGTAACCGCCTGCCGCTGCGCTCGATCCCGGAAGGGAGCAACGTCTGCTGCCTGGAATTGCGCCCGGGCCTGGGGGGCAAGCTGGTCCGCTCGGCCGGCGCCACCGCGGTTCTGATGGCCAAGACCGAAAAGGCGGCCCAGATCAAGCTGCCCTCGGGCGAAATACGACTTTTTGACCTGGATTGCCAGGCCACCATCGGTTCCATCAGCAATTCCGAGCATCGTTACGAGTCGCTGGGCAAGGCCGGCCGGGTCCGCTGGACTGGGCGCCGGCCGAAGGTGCGCGGCGTGGTTATGAACCCGGTCGACCACCCGCTGGGCGGCGGCGAGGGCAAGAGTTCCGGCGGCCGGCCGCCGACCTCGCCCTGGGGTAAGCCGGAAGGGGTCAAGACCCGCGACCGGCGCCGCCATTCCCGGAAAATGATCGTCAAGCGCCGCAAGTAACCGGGCGATCTTACGGAGGCAGGAGAAAAGATGTCTCGTTCACTCAAGAAAGGGCCGCAGGTAGACCCGAAGCTGCTCAAGAAGATCGCGGCGGTCCGGGCCAGCGGCCGGAAGGAAGTCATCAAAACCTGGCGGCGTTCCAGCCAGATCAGCCCGGAGTTCGTCGGCATGACGCTGGGCATTCACAACGGCCGGACTTTCATCCAGGTTTATATTACTGAAAACATGGTGGGCCACCGGCTCGGGGAGTTTTCGCCGACCCGGGTCTTCCGCCATCACGGCGCCCACACGGAACGGTCGCTTTCCAAGACCTAAAAATACATCAATCCGGACAGAGAACGATGGCCGAAGTAATCGCAAAATCGAAGTACATCAGGATCAGCCCGCAGAAGGCGCAGGAGATCGTCCTGCTGCTTCGCGGCAAGACGCCCCAGGAGGCGCTCCAGGTTCTGAAGAACGTCTACAAGCGGCCGGCGCGCCATGTCGCCAAGACAATCGCCTCGGCCCTGGCCAACGTCCGGTCCCGGAAGCTGGAGGAATCGAACTTCCGGTTCAAGACGCTGGTGGTGGAACAAGGGCCGATGTTGAAGCGTTCCCGGGCGGCTTCCATGGGCCGGGCGGTTTCGGTACTGCACCGGACTTCACACATTAAAGTGATTCTGACGGACGAATGGGACAAAAAGTAATTCCGACGGCATTGCGGCTGGGTTACATTGAGGGCTGGCGCTCCAACTGGTTCCAGCACCGGCGCCTGGGTCCGTCCATCCTGGAAGACTACAAGGTCCGGGCTTATCTCCAGAAGCGCTTCCCCGAAAGCGGCATCACCCGGATCGACATCGACCGGCTGGTCGATATGATCCGCATCAAGATCCGGGCCTCGCGCCCCGGCCTGATCATCGGCCGCAAGGGGGCCGAGATCAATAACGTCAGCAAGGAACTGCAGGCGCTCTGCAACAAGAATGTCACCGTGGACGTCAGCGAAGTCACCAATTCCTCGGTGGACGCCGCTTTCCTGGCCCAGAGCATCGCCCAGCAGATATCCCGGCGCGGCACCTCCTACCGGTTTGTCTGCAAGAAGACGATTGAGAATGCCATGCAGCGGGGCGCCAACGGGGTGAAGATAAAGATTTCCGGCCGGCTGGCCGGCGCCGAGATCAGCCGTTCCGAAAGCTACAAGGACGGCACCATCCCCCTGCACACGCTTTCGGCCATCATCGATTACGCCCAGACTACGGCCCATACGACCTACGGCGCCATCGGCGTCAAGGTCTGGCTGTACCGGGGCGACGCCAAGGAAAAAGCCTGAATTCAAGGACCTGAAAAATGCCGTTGATTCCCAAGCGCGTAAAGCATCGCCACATGCACGGCGGCCGGACCCGGGGCCGGGCCCTGACCGGCAACCGGCTTTCCTTCGGAGAGTATGGCCTGCTGGCCCTGGAGCCCGGCTATTTCAACGAGCGCCAGCTGGAAGCCGCCCGTGTGGCCATCACCCACCACCTCAAGGGAAAGGGCAAGCTCTGGATCCGGGTCTTCCCGGACCGGCCGATCACCGGAAAGCCGGCCGAGACCCGGATGGGCAAGGGCAAGGGCGACCTGAAGTGCTGGACGGCGCGCATCCTGCCCGGACGGGTGATCGTGGAACTTACCGGTGTTGATCTGGAACTGGCCCGGTCGGCCTTGAAACTGGCCGCGGGCAAGCTTCCGTTGCCGACGCGGGTGATCTCCAGATGAAACGAAACGATTTCCAGGAGTTGCAGAAACTGGGTCCGCTGGAGTTGCGCGAGCGGGTGGATAGCCTGAAGGCCGAATACTACCGGCTGAGATTCCAGCAGAAGATGGGTCAGCTCAAGGAGACGGCCTCCCTGGGCAGCGTCCGCCGGGACATTGCGCGGGTCATGACTCTTCTGAACCAGAAACAGAAAGGTTAACCCCAGTCGGCGGGGATTAAAAGATGAAAAGGCAAGAATCAGGCACGGTTGTCAGCGATCGGATGGACAAGACCCGGGTGGTGGTGGTGGAGCGGCTTATCCGCCATCCGCTTTACCAGCGGGAGATGCGCCGGCGCACCCGTTACAAGGTGCACGATCCCAAGAACGAAAGTCATACCGGCGACCGGGTCCTGATCGAAGAGTTCCGGCCGATCAGCCGGGACAAGAGCTGGCGATTGCTGAGCATCATCAAGAAAGGTTCGGAATAAAATGGTTCAACTGAGGACAATCCTGGAGGTCGCCGACAACACCGGGGCCAAGAAGATCATGTGCTTCGGCGTCCTCGGCGGCAGCCGGAAGCGGGTGGCCCGGGTCGGCGACATCATCAAGGCCTCGGTCAAGGACGCCCTGCCCAACGGCACGGTCAAGCGGCGGGAGGTGGTTCGGGCGGTGGTGGTCCGGACGAAGGCGCATATCCGCCGGCCGGACGGGTCCTATCTTTCATTCGACCACAACAGCGCCGTGATCATCGACGATGACGGCAATCCGCGCGGCACCCGGGTTTTCGGTCCGGTGGCGCGCGAGCTGCGCGATAAGAACTTCACCAAGATAATCTCACTGGCTCCGGAAGTCCTATGAAATTAAGAAAAGGCGATTTCGTTCTGGTTGCCAAGGGCAAGGACGCCGGCAAAAAAGGCCGGGTGCTCCGGGTTTATCCGGAGGCCAACCGGGCCCTGGTCGAGGGAATCAACTTCGTCAAGCGCCACCTGCGTCCCGGCCGGGTCGAACGGCAGGGCGGCATCGTTCAGAAGGAGATGCCGGTGGCCATTCCCAACCTCCGCTACTTCTGCCTGAAATGCAACCAGGCGACCCGGGTCGGCTTCAAGTTCCTCGGCGATTCGAAGGTGCGCTGCTGCCGGAAGTGCGGCGAGATCATCGAAACCAAGTCCACGACGGCTTGAGTAAAAAGGCAAAATGGCACGTTTACTGGATAAATACAAGAAAGAGATCATCGCCCGGTTGACCGAGCAGTTCAAGTATTCCAACCAGATGGCGGTGCCGAAGCTGACCAAGATCGTGGTCAGTGTCGGCCTGGGCAAGATCGGCAAAGAGGAGAAGGTGGTCGAGGAGATCCTGGGCGGCCTGACGGCCATCACCGGTCAGAAGCCGGTAATGCGCCGGGCGCGCAAGTCGATCGCCGGCTTCAACCTGCGCACCAACGATCTGGTGGGGGCCTTCGTGACCCTGCGCGGCCAGCGGATGTACGAATTTCTGGACCGGCTGGTCTCCTTTGCCCTGCCCCGGGTGCGCGACTTCCGCGGCTTGCCCAAGACCGGGTTCGACCGGGCCGGCAACTACAGTTTCGGACTCAACGAACAGACCATTTTCCCGGAGATCGACTTTAACAAGGTGACCAAGGTCTTCGGAATGAACATCAACCTGGTGACCAGCGCCAGGAACCGGCAGGAAGCCGAACCGCTCCTGACGATGCTGGGATTGCCCCTGGAAAAAGAAGAGTAATCGTCCATGGCCAAGAAGTCGATGATCATCAAGAACCAGCACCCGAAGTACAAGGTGCGCCAGCGAAACCGCTGTTGCATTTGCGGCCGGCCGCGCGGGTACATGCGCCGTTTCAGCCTCTGCCGCATCTGCTTCCGAGAACTGGCCAGCAAGGGATTCATCCCGGGCGTGGTCAAGGCCAGCTGGTAATTCCCCAACAAGTTAAAGGTGTAACGGATGGTAACCGATCCTATCGCTGATTTGCTGACGCGGATCAAGAACGGCGGCCTGGCTCGAAAGCCGGTCATCAGGATCCCGTACTCGGTCTTCAAGGAAGACATCCTCAAGGTGCTGGCCGACCAGGGATTCATCGCCAGCTACGCGGTGGAAGCGGATGGCAAGAAGAAGAACCTGTCCGTTTGGCTCAAGTACCGTCCCAACAGCACCCGCAGCGTCATCCAGGCAGTGGAAATCAAAAGCCGCGCCAGCCAGCGGATTTACGTTACCCAGCAGGACCTCAAGCGCCTGATCCGGGGCCGCCAGAAGATCGGTATCCTCTCCACTTCCCAGGGTGTGATTTCGCACCGGGACGCCCTCCGGAAGCGGGTGGGCGGAGAGTTGCTGGCCGTCATCTGGTAAACGGCGGGGTCCACAACCCGGAACTTTAACATGGCAAAACAAGGTAAAAGACCGGTTCGCATTCCAGACGGGGTCAAGGCCTCGCTGGAGGGGACGGTCCTTAAGATGAGCGGTCCGATGGGAAACCTCGGCCTGGAAGTGCCCCCGGTCCTGTCGGTAGTCCTGGAAAAGGGTTCGATCCGGGTTGACTTCCGGTCGGCCGCGGGCAACGGCGAGCGCAAGAATGAGACGGAAAACGAAAGCCTGCGCAGCCTCTACCGGGCGCTCATCAACAGCCGGATGAAGGCCGTGAAGGAAGGTATTACCAAGCAGCTGGAAGTGATCGGGGTCGGCTACCAGGCGGAGCTGAAGGGCAAAAACCTGGTCCTGAAGATCGGTTTTTCTCACCCGGTCTCGGTACCGGTCCCGTCGGAGATAAAGGTCAAGGTGGAGAAGAACCTGATCACCCTGGCCGGTTCCGATCCGCAGCAGGTTGGAGATTTTGCCGCCCGGGTACGCGGGGTCCGGCCGCCGGAACCTTACGGCGGCAAGGGAATCCGTTACCAGGGCGAATACGTCCGGCAGAAGGTCGGCAAGACCGCCGGCGCCACCGGAACCACCAAGTAAAGACTGGACCGCAGACATGATCAAGGGTAAAGAGAAACGGCGACAGATGCGCCACCGGCGCGGCCTGAAGAAGA
Organism: candidate division TA06 bacterium; assembly: GCA_022704925.1. Taxonomy (GTDB): domain Bacteria; phylum Ratteibacteria; class UBA8468; order MWAK01; family MWAK01; genus MWAK01. The sequence continues at coordinate 6,552 of JAKJFK010000097.1, forward strand.
TCCAGGCCAAGGCGGGCCGGCCGCGTCTGATGGTGCGCAAGAGCCTTAAACATATTTACGCGATCCTGATTGACGACACGGCGG
>JAKJFK010000004.1 GCA_022704925.1 candidate division TA06 bacterium
GGCCGCCTCGGCCAGTCGGCCGGCCAGCCGGCGCCGGCTGGTGTCGCGGCTGGAGATGACGCCGAAGCGGGGGCCGTGGTCGCGCAGGTGGCGGACGACCGACTGGGTGTCAATTCCATCCAGGATGAAGAGGCCGTTGGCGCGGGCGAACTCCGGCAGGCCGCTTCGGGCCTGCCAGTTGCTGTAGGTGCAGCTCAGTTCCTTGACCAGGAGCGCCCCGGGCCAGACCCGGCCGGAGAGGTCGTCGGCGGGCACGATGCCGTAGTTGCCGATGTGGGGATAGGTCATCACCGCCAGCTTGCCCGCCAGGGCCGGGTCGGTCAAGATCTCCTGGTAGCCGACCACGCCGGTGTAGAAGACCAGTTCGCCGAAGACCTCTCCCTCGGCGCCGGCCGCGGCACCCTCCCACCAGGCGCCGTCGTCCAGGAGCAGGATGGCTTTCTTCCTCTTCATCGTTTGCTTCCCTTTCCGGCCCAGCAGGCCAGGCAGAGCCGGTGCTTCGGCAGCCCGATGGCCTGGACCAGGTCCTCCAGCGAATTGTAGCTGAGACTGTCGGCGCCGACCCGGCGGCGGATTTCCTCCAGCGCATACTTGCGGGCGGCCAGTTCCCGGTAAGAGCGGGTCGAGATATCGTAGATGCAGGGTGCCATCAGGGGTGGGCAGCCGACCCGGACGTGCACCTCCCGGGCGCCGAAGGACTTGAGTTCGAAGACCTTGTTGCGGATCTGGGTCCCGCGCACGATGGAATCGTCGCAGAGGACGATGCTCTTGCCCTTGACGTTCTCGGCGATCACCGAGATCTTGATGCGGGCCTCCTCGTCCCGCTCGGCCTTGATCAGCGGCAGGTAGCTGCGGCTGGCGAAGCGGTCGATCAGGAAGACCTCGTCGTAAGGGAGGCCCGATTCCTGGTGGTAACCGAGGGCGTAGCCGATGCCCGAGAAGGGGATGGCGGCCACCTTGTCGGCCTGGACCCGGTCGTGGCGGGCGAGGCTGGCGCCCAGGTTCTTGCGGGCCCGGACCACCGGCACCCCGTCGATGATCGAGTCCATCGAGGCGATGTAGCCCCACTCGAAGGCGCAGTGGGAGATGTGTTCGGACTCGATCACCTTGAGGGTCTCGAAGCCGTTCCTGCCCAGGAAGAGGATCTCGCCCGGCCGGACGTCCCGGAGGAGTTCGAAATCGAGCGTGTTGAAGGGGCGCGATTCGGAGGCGACCGCCAGGGCGCCGTTCTTGCGGCCCAGGACCAGCGGCTTGAAGCCGTGCGGGTCGCGGGCCGCGTAGATGCCCTCCCGGGTGAGCAGAAGCACGCAGTAGGAGCCGCGCACCTGCCGGGCCAGGGCGGCCAGCCCGTCGGCGAAATCACTGCCCTGGGCGATCAGCTTGCCGAGCAGTTCCACGTGGTGCTGGGTGGAGAAGGTGTGGCCGTTCTTCTTGAGGTCGTCGGTCAGGCGCTGGGCGTTGATGATGTTGCCGGTGAAGGCGATGGCAAAGGGGCCGAGGCGGGAGTCCAGCAGCATCGGCTGCCGTTCCTTGAGGCTGACGTGGCCGATGCCGCTCCGGGCCCGCAGTTCATCCAGTTCGGCCGGGGTGAAGGTGTGGCGGACATAGCCCTTGTGGGTGAAGATGCGCAGGCCGCGCCGCCAGGTGGCCAGGCCGCAGTAGCGCTGGCCGCGGTGCTGGAGTTTGAAGATGCCGTAGTAGAGTTCGTTGACGCAGGGCTGGTCCGAATAGATGCCGAAGAGTCCGCAATTCTCGTTCAGGCTGAACATTAATGGCTCCCGAGTTTGTCCACCGGACTGCTGAGGGGAAAGGGAGGGGGATTGAGCAGAAATTATACCATAAAAGAGGGTGGTTCGGCGGTTCGGGATTCAGCGCAGCCGGCTTTTAAACCGGAGGACGCGCTGGTAGGACTGGTCGATCCGTTCCGGGCTGAGGCGCCCCGCGCGGACGGCCGCCAGGATGGCCCGGCCGGCCCGGGCGGGCGCTTCGCGGTCCGGGGTGAAGTAATTGGCGAAGAGCAGAATGTCGCTGCCGGCATCAAGCGCCCGCACCACCGCCTCCTCGAAGGAGTAAAGACGGCTGACCGCACCCATCTGGAGATCATCGGTGATGATGACGCCCCGGAAACCGAGTTTTCCCCGCAGGTTTTCCTTGAGATGGCGGGTGGAGAGGGAGGCGGGCCAGTCGGGATCGACGCCGGCCTGGATGACATGGGCGGTCAGGACTGCGTCGGCCAGGCCGGCCCGGATGAGGCGGCGGTAGGGTTCCAGCTCGGCCGCCGTCCAGGTGGCGGTGACGTCGGTCAGCCCCAGATGGCTGTCTTCGGCGGCGCTGCCGTGGCCGGGATAATGCTTGAGGGCGGTCAACAGGCCGGCGCGGCGGTGCGCCCGGATGAAAGCGGACGCGTACCGGACAACCGTGGCCGGGTCGGCGGCGAAGGCCCGTTCCTTGCGGCCGATGGCCGGCGAGTCGGGATTGATATTCAGATCGACTACCGGCGCCAGGTTGAGGTTGAACCCGATTTCTTTCAGGAGACGGGCCATTTCGAGATAGACGCCGCCGGCGGCCGCCGGGGTCAGTTCCCGGGCCGCCCGCCGGGCGGAGGGGAAGTCCCGGAAGCCGCGTTTCGCGTTGAGACGGCCGACCGGACCGCCCTCCTGATCAATGGCCAGCAGCAGCGGCCGGGGCACGGGTTGGGCCTTGATTTCGGCCACCAGACGGCGCAGGTGGTCCGGTTCGCCGAGGTTGCGGGGAAGGAAGAGGAGACCGCCGATTTCGCCGCGGCTCAACTGCTGCCGAAGCCGGGTGTCAAGTTCGGAAAAGTCGCGTCCTTCGAAGCCGACCATGATCAACTGGCCGATCTTTTCTTCCAGCGTGGCGGCGCCGGCCGGCCGGCCGGCCAGCAGAGCGGCGGCCAGCAACAGAAATTCCAGGAACCTGATCCGGGTTTTCATCCATTTTACCGGTTATGTTTTTGCGGCGCGGTTCTTCAAGGACGCCGGCGGCGAAACGGAAATATGATAGCATACCCTGGCCGTTTCCATTGACTTATTTAACCGCCGGTGTAAAATATCTGGATATGAACATCAAAAAATCCGTTCAAATGGTTTTCTCGATGGCCGTCTTGTTTGGCGCGGGTTTAAATCCGCTCTGGGCCGGCTCGATTTCAGGCACGGTTTCCTACGGGGGCGGCGGCACGGGGAATGTGCTGATCGGCGCCTTCGACAATGCCGCCTTCTTGGGTGACCCGGCCGGCTTCGCGGTGGTGACGACGCCGCTGCCAAAGGCATACAGCATCACCAACCTTCCCAACGGCAGCTATTATCTGGGCGCCTTCCTGGACCTCAACGGGGATAACCAGCGGCAGGCGGAGGAGCCCTCCGGATACTACGCCGGCAACCCGGTGGCGGTGACCGCGCTCGCCCCCAACCCGACCGGCCGGAACCTCACCCTTACCGTTCCGGCGCTCCAGGAGGAGTACCGGTTCCATTCGCTCTTATTCGGCCCTGACGATGAGAACGGCTTCCAGCGCGGCCGGGTCCGGTTGTACAACAACGGGCAGGCCGCGGTCGAGTTCGAAGGGGAGTCCGGCCTGACCGCCAGCTGGAGCCGGGACGGGCACGGTTTTACCACCTTTCTTTCCGAGTCGGACGGGGAGGTCGATACCCAGTTATTTTACGGGGCGGGCGATTTCATGATCACCGCCAGTGGCGGCATCGCCCAGGACGGGCCGGATCCGGCCAGCCGACTCTACGAGGCCCAACTGATGGTCGCGGTGCGGAAGCAGGCGGTGACTTACAGCGCGGTCGACCTGGCCGGCGAGTACAACCTGGTGGAGATGGAATGCGGCGGCGCGCACGGCAACAGCTGGGTCCGGGGCGTGGTTTCGGTGGATGGCGACGGCAACCTGACCTTTGACCTGGTTGACTCCGACGGCCAGGCGCACCAGGGCGGCTTCGGACCGCTGGCCATCAGCGCCGATGGGATCATCACCGCGGACGGCCAGCCCGATTTCAAGGGAGTGATGTCGCCGGAGAAGAGGGCGGTGCTGGCCACCATGACCAGCCGCCCGGGCGTTTACAGCCTCCAGATGCTGGCCCGCCGGTCGAACGGTTTGAATGGCGCCAGCCTGCCGGGCGGCTACACCTTCTTCGAAGCCACCGTCTCCGACAGCCACAGCCAGGTCGAGGCCCGGCTGGGCACCCTGGAGGTGGAGGCCGATCTCGACTACCGGGTCCTGGAGTGGTGCCGGATGAAGTACGACTCGCTCCTTTACCACCAGGGGCGATTCGCCTTCGTGCCGGAGCAGCCGGGCGTCTTTGCGCCGGTCTCCAATCCTTACCTGGCCGCCTTCGGCGGACTGGAGGTCGGGTCCGGGGTCAAGCTGCTGGCCTCCAGCCGGCTGGGACCGGCCGGCGGTTACGCGGTCGCCATCGGTCTTTCGGGGCCGGATTATGCGGCCGACCGGACGGCCATCGCCGCCCTGACCACCAACTTCGTCGCCCAGTACAACTCCAACCCGGCCAACATCGGGCCATTCTTCGACAACGACTTCTATTTCAGGGGGATGAACAAGGCCGCCGCGGTTGCGGATATGCTGCCGGAGGCGGGCGAGGATCCCTACGTGGTCGTCAGCGGGTTGGAAAACATCATCCTCCGGGACCGGGCGCTGACCTTTTTCCATTTGCAGATGCGTGACGGCGGCGCGGCCGGGCCAGTGATCGAAGAGGGTGACGAGGCCTACGATTACCTTAACTACCTGAGGCACAACGGCTCGGCCTGGCTCTTCTTCGGAAACCAGTCCCGCAGCGGTCCGCCCCAGGCCGCCGCCATTAACTGGAGCCGGTCGGAGACATCGAACGGCGGCCGGGTCCAGTTCGAGGTGGAATCAGACGGGTTTGTCATCAACGATTGCCAGGTGGCCGGGCCCGGGGTGACCGACCCGGTCCAGTTCAATTACTGGTCGGACCAGGAGGAGGGCTACAGCCAGGCCTCCGGTCAACTGGAGGATTTCACGCCGCCCCTGGGCGCGGTCTACACCTTCCGGGTCGCTTACGACAACAGGGTCGAACTAATCCAGGACAGCGTCGAGAGCCTTTTCACGACCGCGCCCCGGGTGACTGCGCCGGCCGATGGCGTCATCCTGGCCGATACTTCCGGAAACCGGCGGCCGGACTTTGCCTGGACGATGGAGACCGACGGCGAACCGCAGGCCACCAGCTATAAAATCTGGCTGGAACGGACCGGCCAGGACTGGCAGCGCTTCTTCGATTTCTACGACCTTCCCTTAAGCCGTTTCCTGGTTTCCGGGAGCAATTACCGGGCGGCCTATGCCGATTACCAGGAGGAGCTGCCGGACGGGGTAAGCGAACTGTCGCCGGGCAACTACTCCTTCCGGGTCAATCTTTACGACCGGTTCAATAACGGGGCCGAGGGGATCTCCGATTTCGGAATCGGGCAGGGGCGCCTTTCGATCCGTTCCCAATACTGGAACTGCCAGCCGGCGCCGGGTGATTATTTCTATAATTACAACACGCCGGTGAATGCCCGGGCCGACGCCGTGGTTGATCTTGGCGGCTACACGCGGGCGGCCTGCACCGGCTGGACCGGCTCCGGGGCGGTGGCCGCCCAGGGGTTCGAGAATGAGGTCAATTTCAATCTGACCGCCAACTCGACCCTGGAATGGCACTGGTCCGTCCAGCACTGGCTGAGCAAGAGCGTTAACGGGATCGGCTGCGACGTGCTGGGCGCCGACACCTGGATTGAGGCCGGGAGCCGCGCGACGGTCACGGCGGTGGCCGGAGCGGGCTGGTTTTTCGATCACTGGGTGATTGACGGCGTCGATCGGACCGACCTTGACACGCCGGTTTTGAGCCTGACCGTCGACAACCCGGTCCAGGTCCACGCGATCTTCGAGGAATTGTGGCCGCTGGACATCGAGATTTCGCCGGCCGGTTTCGGGAGCGTCAGTCTGGAGCCGGCCCCGGCCGCGGCGCCGAATTTTTACCCGGCCGGGCAACTGGTTAACCTGACCGCCCGGCCGAATGGCGGGTATGCCTTCCAGGGCTGGAACGGAGTTGACACCGTCTCCGGCAGCACCGCCCAGGTGACGGTTGGCTGGGGCGGCCGGTCGGTGACGGCCTTCTTCAATAACGGCCCCTGGCTGACGGTTTCGGACACGGCGCTGGTCTTCACCGGCGACCCGCAGGCCTTGAGTCTGACCCTGACCAACACCGGCGGCGAAAACCTGGGCTGGGAGGCCGCCGAGGCTATTCCCTGGCTGGGCCTTTCCAAGACGGCCGGCGCCCTCGCCAAGGACGGCGGTTCGGAGATTATCACGCTGACCCGCACCGGCGGCGCGGCCGGCAGCCGGGGCGTGGTTACTTTCCAGCAGCCCGCCGGTTCCTTCCAGTCGCCCATCGAGGTCACGGTTGTGATTCCCGCGCCGGGCGACCTCAACTTCGACCTGACGGTTGACCTGGCCGACGCCGAACTGGCCTTGCGGATACTGGTTGACCCGGAGAGTTACAGCGAGGCCCAGCGGCAGGCCGCCGACCTGGACGGCAGCGGCGCGGTGGATATCGAGGACGTGGTGGCGGTATACCGGCTGCTGCTGGGGATTTGAGAAGGTTGGCGCCGTTTTTCAGTACCCGCCGCCGATCCGGCCGACCAGGGCGGCCAGGTCCCGGGCGGTCACCTGGCCGTCCTCATCCAGGTCGGCGGCCGTCCGGTCACCTTCGGCGGGCAGGCCGAGGCTCATCCGCAGGACCGCCAGCGCGTCGGCCAGGTCGAGTTTTCCGTCCCGGTTGACGTCACCCTTCAGGAAGAGGTCGAGCGCCTGGCGCAGGTTCAGCCGGCCGCCGCTGATCAGTTTCCCGCTCAGGCCGGCCGGCTTGTCCACCCCCGAAATTATCCTTTCCCGCCAGCGTCCGGCCGGTTCGTCCGGGTACCGGGCGGCCACCAGGGCGACCGCGCCGGCCACGAAGGGCGTCGCCATCGAGGTCCCGTCCCGGGAGGAGTAGGCGGAACTCTTGCTGTAGGTGACCATGGTGAGCGGGTTGCCGAGGGCCCGGATCCGCTCGCCGTCCTCCCGGGTGATGAAGACGGCCGGCACCCAGTCGCCGGGCGACCCCAGGGTCCCCAGGATCAGGCCGCCGTCCGGGTCGCCGGTCGGGATGTTGTTGTAGATGACGACCGCGGCCGCGCCGGCGGCTTGGGCGTTGGCGGTCTTCTCGGAGAAGTAGAGGGTGCCGCGCTGGATGAGGGCGAGGTTGCCGGAGACCTGGGGCGGGAAATCGCCCGGGTTGCCGATGCCGCAGTAGTAGATGGGACGGGTGATGCCGTCGGTGTATCCGGAGTACTCAAGCCCCTCGGCCTCGCTGGTGACGCCGCCGGCGGTGACCGCGGCGGCCATCGGCACCGTCGAAAGGATGTTGACGCCGGGCGCGGCCAGGTGAACCGAGGCCGCCCCGTAATTTGAGAAGCTGGCCAGGCTGTCGGCGGCGGTGGAAGCGGCCACCGCGATGATGTTGGGCAGATTGTAGGAGGCCGGGTAGACCGGTCGGGTATCGTTGTTCCGCCCCTGGTTGCCGGCGGCGGCGCAGAAGATGATGCCGGCCTCGCCCGCCAGTTCGATGGCCTGGGAGAGGAAGTCGCCGTCATACCCGGCGCTGTCGCCCAGCGAGGCGTTGATGGCCGCAATGTTGACGCCGAAGCGCCGCTTCATCAGGGCCGCGTACTCGATGGCCTCGATGAGGTCGGAATCGTAGAAGTAGCCGTCGGGGCGCATGCTCTTCAACGGCAGGATCGAGGCCCGCCAGTTTACTCCCGCCACGCCCAGCCCGTTGTTGCCGATCGCGGCGGCGATGCCGGAGAGGTGGGTGCCGTGGCCGTCGATATCCATCGGGTCGTTGTCATTGGCGCCCCGGCTGGTGGCCGCGAAATCGTAACCCTGGAAGTCGTCCACGTAGCCGTTCCCGTCGTCGTCGACCCCGTCCACGCCTTCCCACTCGGCCCGATTCTTCCAGATGTTGGCCGCCAGGTCAGGGTGCAGGTAATCGACGCCGCTGTCCATGATGGCGATGACGACCCGGGAATCGCCGGCGGTGATGTCCCAGGCGGCCGGGGCGCTGATGGCGGGCAGGGCCCATTGCTGCGGGTAACGGGGATCGTCGGGTACCTGGAGCGGCCGGCGCCGGTAATTAAGCTGGACGCGCTCCACCCGCGGGTCGGCCGCCAGGCGGGCCAGGGTCGAGGCGTCCGCCCGAGCGCCCTTCAGGTGCTGGAAAATCTGGCCGCGCCTTTCCGAAAGGGCCCTGAAGCGTCCGACGATTTCAAACCGTTGACTCGAAACCGCCGCCCGGGCTTCGGTTTCCGAGATGCCCGGACGGAAACGGACCAGGAACTCATCGGCGGCGTAACCGGCGGCCGGATCGTCGGCGGCGGCCGGACCGGCGGCCAGGAGAGCGGCCAGGAGAGCCGGAAGCAGAAGCCGGTTGAATTTCAGGTATAGCATATATCCTTCAGATTATACACCCGGGGCGGCTTCCGGTGACAGCCGGGCGGCCGGTCGTCCGGGAAGACGCCTGGTCTGGTTCTATTAGATGTCGGGGCGGGTTCGGATGTTCACTGAAAAAAAAGGGGAGGCCGGTCGGCCTCCCCTTTTTTCTTCGCCGGCCCGGGCCGGGTTCAATCGGCGCCGATGATCCGCCGGTAGAGGCGGAGGTTGTCGGAGATGGTGACCGCCCCGTCCCGGTCTATATCGGCCAGGTCATTCAGCCAGGCCGGGTAAGGGGACGGGTACTCCAGGCTGCGGATGGTCACCGGTTTTTCAATGAGCATCTTCAGCAGCAGCTGCAGGTCGGTCTGGTCGAAGCGGCGGTCGCCATTGAGGTCGCCCGGTTCGCCCGGCGTCTGGAGGGCGGCCAGGCTCAGGGTGACCAGGTTGGCGCTGCGGTCGGCATCCTCGCCGCCGGCGTCGGCCACCCAGGCCGACAGGTCGGCCCCCTGTATGTTGATGGCGCCGATTTCGCTCCAGCGGCTGCCGGCGGCCGCGGTGTCCCGGTAGCCGAGCCAGCGGCTGCCGGTGCCGGGTTCGGAATCAAAGGTGTAACGGATTCCGACGCCGGTGTCGCCGTTGACGCCCTCCGCCCGGACGATGAGCACGCCGTAGGGCGTCAGCCCGTACTCGGGCGGTTCGGCGGCCGGGAAGGCGCCGGCGTAACTGATCGTCCGGGGCGGTTCGGTCCGGATGAGCAGCATCCGTCCGTTGACCTTGAGCACCCGGCTGGTGTCCAGACCGGCGTAGTCGGAGAGGCCGGCCAGGGCCAGCTCCTCCGGGGTCGGTTCCTGGCTGTCGGGCCGGCCGTCGCTGTTGGCGTCCAGGGTGGCCGCGGCCGGGACCGTGGCCAGGGTGAACCAGTCCGACCAGTCGGACCAGGCGCCCAGGTTGTCCTGGTAGCGCAGGCGCAGCCGGTAATTCAGATCGGGCCGCAGGATGTTCCGGCTGAAGGCGGACCCGGTGCTGAGTTCTCCTTCGATGACCGTGGCGCTGAAGACGAGGATGTCCCCCGTCTCGGGCCGGATTTCGAATTGGCCGGCCGCCAGCTGATCGGCCGGGTCGGCCCCGCTGAAGGCCGGGCCGGAGATGGCGATCGGCGTGTCGACCCCCACGCTGCCGGTGTCGACCGCGGTCAGGTCCGGCAGGTAGCTCAGCGTCACGCTTTCGGGCCGGGCCGGCCGGTCCTTGATCCGCACCGTCACCTGGATGGCGGCCTGGCCGGATTTCGGGCTGGCATTGGTGAAGGTGATCGGGCCGGACTCGCCGCGGCTGCCGCCGAAACGGACCAGGTTGACCGTTTGCGACTGGCCGGCGGCCAGGGCGCCGAGATCGGTGTCGGGCGAGAGCCAGTCAAGGCTTTCGGCCATCGACCAGTTCAGGGTGCCCAGGCCGGTGTTGGTGACGGTCAGGGCGGCGCCGGCCTGGCTCGGGAGCAGCTCGATGGAGGTCGGGGTGACCGAAAGCACCGGGACCGGGGCGAACTCGACCAGCAGGGTGTGGTCGGCCCGGATGTTTTCGAAGGTGTAACCGGTTACCTCGCCCAGTTCCTCGGTGTCGGCCGCCACCCGGTCGATCCGGTAGCCGGGATCGGGGGTGATGGTGAAGGCCTGGCTGGCGCCATACTCCTTGATTATCGGGCCGGCCGGCTCCACCCGGCCGCCGGTGTTGTACTCGACGGTCAGGGTGTAGGTGTTGATGGCGAAGGCGGCGCTTATCGAGTGCGGTTCCACCACGCCGGTGAAGGTGTACCGGCTCACGGCGCCGACCGGCTGGCTGTCAACCGTGACGCTCTCGATGTGGTAACCCTCGTTCGGGATGATGTTGAAGGCCGCGTCCTGTCCCTCGTTGACGTTGACGACCGGCCCGGCCGGATCAATCGAGCCGTTGGGGCCGGCCGCGACCGCGATGGCATGGACGGCGAAGGGGTTCAGGACCCGGGTGGCGGCGTCGGGTTCGATGGTTCCCAGGGGCTGGCGCGGGTCGGCCTCGCTGTTGCCGGCATTGTCCCGGGCCAGGCTGTAGAAGCGGTAGGTGTGGCCGGGCTGGCCGGTGAAAACCGCTTCGGTGAGGGCGGTGTTTTCCAGCCAGGCGGCATAGTCGCCGCCGTTGTCGGAGACCATGATGGTGAATCCGGCCAGGCCGGAGCCGCCCGCGTCGTCGCCGCCGTTCCAGGCCACGGTGAAGGTCGGCTCGGCCATCCGGACCGGCAGCGCCTCGACCTGGCTGGCGGGCGGGGCCGCGTCCAGCGTGTTGAAGATGGGCGGGGTGTCGATCGGGTTCTCGGTGTCGAAGACGATGCGCGCCTCGGCGTCGATCCGGTCGCCGGTCAGGACGCTCCGTTTCGGCTTGACCTGGTAGGAGACGAACCCTTCGCCCAGGCCGGTCCCGTCCTTGGGCGGCAGGAAGCCGACCAGGGCGTCGATCGGCTTTTCGCCGGTCTCCGGGTCGATGGTGGTGATGGTCCACTTCGCCTCGCCGGTCTGGATGTCCAGGTAGGCGGAGACATCGACGAAGAAGCCATAATCCTCGCGCAGGTCAAGGCGGCGGCTGTAGAAGGACTTGGCCTGGCCGGCCGGGATTTCGACCTTCAAATCGCCCCAGCCGAAATCGCCCACCTTGAAGGTCCGCCAGTCGAGATCCGGATCCATCTGCTGGGTGATGACCACCTCCTGGGCCGGGGCCGAGGCGTCGGCGGCATTCTCGAACCGGATGGTGTAGGCGAGCGTCGAGGCAGCGGGCAGCCAGCGTTCCTCGCCGAAGCCGGCCGGTCCGATGATGTCGTTGGGATCGCGCGGGATGACCACCGGCGGCGTGTAGGGCGGCGTCCTCGGCTTGCCGGGCGGCGGCGGGGGCGGCGGCGGGGGCGGCGGATCGTTCTTGGGATCGTCGTCGCAGCATTCCTCGGGGAGGGCCGGCAGCGAGAAGAAGCTGCTGCCGACGAAGCCGCCGGCGTCGGTCTCGACCAGGCTGTAAGCGGCCCGGGCGTCGGCCGGCATCTCGAAGGGTTGGGGACGGCCGCCGCCGGCATCCTGGCCGGCGCCGCCGTCTTCCGGATCGAAGAGGGCCGAGTCGGACCAGGCGCCGCCGCTGAAATCGCGGCTGTAGATCCGGAACCAGCTGGCGGTCTCGGAGGGGTCGGCGTCCTGGGTCCAGAAGAGGGCGGTCCGGTCGCCGAGCGTGCCGGCGGCCGGCGTGCCGGCCAGGTTGCCCTCGGCCAGCTGGACCGGGCTGCTCCAGGCGTTGCCGTCCCAGAAGGCGGCCATCAGCCGGGCCGGGCCGCCGCCCGCCCGGTTGATCCAGGCGGCGATGACCCGGTTGTCGTGGGTCCGGCCCAGGGTGGGTCGGCTGTTGTTGCCGGCCAGGGCCAGCGGTCCGCTCTGGGGCGACGACCAGACGCCGCCCTGGTAGACGGAATACTTGATCTGGCCGGTGTTGAGCCGCGCGTAGAAGTCCTCGGCGCTGGTGGCCGGGCCCAGGCCGCTGGAATCAACCTGCGCCCAGAGCGCCAGCGGAAGGCCCCGGTTGTCGTAAACGAGGTTGAGATCCTTGTTGTAACCGAGGCTGCCCGGAATGCTTTCGGCCGTCAAGAAGCGGTTGTCTTCATTGCGGTACAGGGCGACCATCACCTGCGAGCCGTCCTGGCTGCCGGGCGGAACGTCCCGGGTCCAGGCGAGCCGGATTTCGCCAGGCTCGCTCCGGGCCAGGGCCGGCGGGCCGTCTTCGTAGAGATCGGCCGCCAGTTCGCCGGCCGGCAGCACGCTGTTGTCGCCATGGCTGGCGCCGGTGCCGGTCCACTCTTCCCAGCTGAAGACCGGCGCGCCGGTGCTGATGGTCAGGATGCCGTAATCGTCCTCGATCACCTGGAGTCCGGGCCGGCCGCCCAGGGACATGGCCGCCCGGGCCATTTCAGGCGAGAGCGCCGGCCGGTCCAGCGACCAGGGCCGGTACCAGGGGGAGTCGGGCTTCCGTTCCCAGGACCAGGTCTTGTCCCAGTGGGTGCGCCCTTCGCCGGCGGTCAGGTCAATGGCGAAGGTGAGTGAGGAGCCGGTCAATTCGCAGGTGGGCAGCAGCCGGATCGAGACCGAGCCGACGCCCTTGAGGGTGCCTTCGAGGGTGCCGTCGAGGGCCTTGGCCTTGCCGTAGGGACCGAGGCCAACCGAGACGGCCACCTCGCCGGTGTTGGGCAGGCCGGGGAAGTTGGCCGCCTCCCAGCCGGCCGAGCCGGAGATGCTGCCGGTCACGGTGGCGCCGGCCTCCAGTTCGAAGAGCTTGTCAACGAACCAGCCGTCGCCGGGCACCATGTAGTAGAAGGCCGGGATCTCGCCGGTGGCCTGGGCGGTCAGGTTGATGGAGGCCTTGTTGAAGACGTAGGCCTTCTGGTCGCAGTTGGACCCCCACTCGGCCGAGACCGAGGCGGCCAGGGCGCCGGTCACCCGCTCGAAGAGCTGGACTTCGCCCTGGAGCTGGCCGGCGGCGATGGCCTTGCAGGTGGCGCCGCCGGTGACCTGGCCGTCCACCCAGAACTTGCAGCGCTTGCCGCCGATGATCGGGATGATCGAGGGCAGCGGGTCGGCGGTCTCCTTCTGGATGCCCATGGCGAAGGAGAAGGTCTGGGCGTCGGCCAGCGGGACGTAGACCGTGCCCGGACCGTCGGCCGCGGTGCCCAGCGGCACCCGGACCAGGGCCGGCCAGCTGAGTCCGGCCGGGTCCAGGTTGATCCGTTCGAAATAGAGGTCGGCGTCGTCGCGGACCCGGGTGGCGGTATCCGAGACGGCGGCGTCGGATTTGAGGAAGACCAGCAGCACCCGCCCGTCGTTGGTGACCACCAGGGCTGGGTGCTGATCCAGTATGCTGTCGGCGGTGACCGTTGCCTGGGCCGACCATTCGAAACCGCCGCCGGCCCTGGGCCGGCCGGTCGCGTAGGCGAGCTCGGCCTGGTTGCCTTCGCCCCGGCGCCAGGTCAGGAAGAGGCCCGGCGTGCGCGGGGTGCCCTCGAAGAGGTTGGCGGCTGCGGTGAGCCGGGTCTCGTAGCCGGTCAGGGTGTCGCCGGTGGCCGCGTCGACCAGGGGCGCGCCGGTCCAGCCGGAGCCGTCCCGGTAGGCGTGCCAGAGCGCTTTGCCGCGGCGCCAGACCAGGTGCGGCGTGCCGTCGGAGCCGAGGGTCAGCCGGGCCTCCTGGTCGTCATCCGGGGCCGGCGGGCTCAGGGTGTCGGCCGGGATCGGGTAGGCGTAGAGGACCAGCCCGAGCGCGTCGGTGTCGTAACCGACCGCGATCATGGTGTCGCTGGCCGCCGGGTCGACCCGGTAATTCTCGACGTGGAAGCCGTAGGTGCCCACCGGCAGGTTGGTGAAGAGGAACTCGCCGGCGGCGTTGGTGGCGGCCAGGTGGGAAATATAGGTGTCGGGCTGCGCCTGGTCGGTCAGCTCCAGGCGGGCGACGACCGTGGCGCCGGCCATCAGCTGGCCGGTTTCGCCGTTGATGACCCGGCCGGACAGGCGGGAGGTCGGGTAGCCGGAGACCTGGTTGAAGAGTTCGGCGAAGAGCAGCCGGACATCGGAGGCGTCCTCACCCCGGCCGGAGAGCAGGTTGGCCATTTCGCCCATGGCCCGGACATAGTCGCCCCAGGTGGTGCCGATCCGGTCCTTGATCCGGCTCCAGACCAGCTGCCATTCGGCCTCGGGGATGCCGGCCGGCCGGATGAGCTGTTCGACCAGGCCCCAGTCGATCGGCCGGGTGTCGTCGACGGTGATGATCCAGACCCGGAATTCGACCGGCTGGATGGTATCGGGCGACCGGAAGTACATCGGGAATCCGAAGCCCTCACCCGGTCGGATGATGCCGCCCAGGTCCGCGGAGCCGCTGCCCAGGATCTGGAGGACCTGGCCGCCGACCAGCTCGTTGATGTTGAAGCCGAAGGCGGTGTTGGTGGTGCTTTCGACCAGGAGGATCGGCGCCGCGGCGTCGCCGTCGCCGGTGTTGGCGTAATCCACGTAGAAGATATAATCGCGGCTCGGTCGGATGGGCGAGGGACCGTTGATCTCAGCCTGCAGGTTCGGACCCAGGCCCGGGTTGACGACCAGGCCACTGTCAAATTCCGCCGTCTCGCCGGCCTTGAGCGCCAGGAGCCGGTAGCGGCCGATATTCCGGCCGGTCAGGTCGAAGGTGGCGTAGGCGATCGTCGAGTCCTTGACCAGGGTCCGGGTCGGATCGAGCGGCGCGCCGGCCGGATCGATCAGCCGGAAGGCGGTGTCGCGGGTGAAACGCGCCCCCGAGATCTTCAGCGTCGAGGGGCCGGCGTTGCCGGCTTCGGCCGGGTCCACGGCGCGCAGGCTGAAGGGGATGAGCCGGGCCAGGATGGTGTAGCGGGCATTCTGCCAGCCGCCGCTGTTGTAAGCCAGGACGTAGTAGTCGCCGTCGCGGGTGAGCGGGACCACGACCTCCTGGTCGGGAGAGAAGGGACGGTCGTAGGCGAAGTCGAAGGAGCCCCGGTTCGGCATCCGGCCGAAACTCAGGTAAAGTTCGTTGGGGTTGCTCTCCGAGACGCTGTCAAAGCTAAGCAGCATGGTCTCGCCGGCGACGGGGACGTTGAGCCGGTAGTAGACCGACTGTCCATAGCCCAGGATTCCGGTGTCGGGCCGGTCCAGCTCCAGGAGTTCGGCGTCCACGTAAATCCGGCCGGCCGAGGCGGTCCGGTTGTTGGCCTCCTCGCTTTCGAGCACGTTGTTGTAGATGTCGGTGCTGGCGATGACGTGGTAGTAGCCGGGGACGACGCCGGGCAGGACGGTGTTGAGCGCACCGGCGTACTCCTGGCCCGGAGCGAGGTTGGTGTTTTTGCTGATCCGGCCCAGCAGCAGGTCGTCGCTGCTCCACTGGTCGTCGCTGGAAAGGTAAAGGGCGTCGGTCCAGGAGCCCTGGAAGGCGTTGACGCCCTGGTTTTGGACCCGGTACCCGATGTTGACGGTCTGGCCGGCGATGCCGGTGTCGGGGAAGGTCATCTCGGCCAGGGGTTGGAAGTCGGCCGGCGCCGGCAGGTCAACCTGGACGGCCGGGGTGTTGTAGCCGAGGTTGTTGGCCTTGCGCCCCCGTTCGTAGACGCGGTTGCTGATGTCGGTCCGGACGAAGATGTAGTAGGGACCGGTCAGCCCCATCGGCACGGTGGCCCGCAGCTCGCCGGTGTAGCTGGTGCCGCCAGCCAGGCCGAGGGCGTTGCGGGAGAAGGAGCCCAGGTAGAGGTCGGTGTTGTCCAGGACCTGGTCGCGGGAAAGCCAGGCGCTGTCGATCCAGCTGAGCGAGGTGTCGATCGAGGCATCCTGGTTGGCGACCGTCCAGTTCAGGGTGAAGGGCTGGCCGCTTAAGATCGAGGCCGGCGGCGAAACCGCGGTCACGGCCAGGTCGGGCGCCGGCGTCAGGGTGATGATGGTGGCCGCCTCGGCCCGGCGGCCGTTGTTGCCCCGGTCTATTTCGGTGACCGCGGCGTCGGAGTTGGCGAAGAGGAAGAGGTAGCAGGTGCCGGAGACATCGGGCGGCAGGGAGACCGTGCCGCTGCCGTTGTAAGAGGCGCCCGGGTCGATCCGGCCGGTGTGGTGGACCAGGCCCAGCCGGGTATCGATTTCGGTGTCCAGACTGGCGTCCGCGGAGAGGTAGATCGCGTCGCGCCAGAGGTCGGCGTCGGTTCGGCCGTTGCCGTTGTTCCGGACCGTCCAGTCGAGCGCAATCGCGTCCCCGGAACGGGCCTCGGCCGGCGCGTTGAGCAGCAGCGCCTGCAGGTCGGGGATGACCCGGGTAACGCGGATGGGCAGCGGTTCGGAGCGGTTGTTGGCTTCGCTGCTTCCCTCGTAAACCGAGCCGCTGGCGTCGGCGAGCACGAAGAGGTAATAGTCGCCGTCCAGGGCGATCGGCAGTTCGACCGGCTCGCTGCGCTGGTAGGTTTCCCCGATATCCAGCCGTCCCTCGTGGACGTAGGAGCCGAGCTGGATGTCCAGCGCGGTGTCCAGCTGGGTGTCCCGGGAGAGGTAGACTCGGTCGGCCCAGTTGGAGGCCACCGTGTCGCCGGTGCCGCTGTTGGTCACCTTCCAGGCCACGGTGACCGCCCGGCCGGAATCGCTGGCGGCCGGGGCGGTGACGTTGGAGATGACCAGGTCGGCCGGCCGGGAGAGAACGTTGACCGGGCCGCTGGCCCAGACATTGTTCAGGTCGTCCAGCTCCACCACCTGGCGCCGGTTGTCGGTCCAGACCAGCAGGTAGCGGGTGCCGCTGATGGCGTCGGGCAGGGTGACGGTCAGCTCGGCCAGGTAGGTGTCGCTTTCGGTCAGGGCGTAGAAGTGGGTCTTCTCGCCCAGGCAGAGGTCGCCGGTATCCAGGCCGGTGTCCTCGGAGAGATAGACCGCGTCGGTCCAGCTGTTGTTGGACGTGGCGGCGGTGCCGTTATTGACCACCGTGAAACGGACGGTCAGGTTGCGGCTGGCGGTGGCGCTGCCCGGGGCGGCGACCTCCAGCACCTCCAGGTCGGGGGCGACCAGGGTGATGTTGGAGGGTTGGTCGGTGGCCCCGACGTTGTCGTCCTCGGAGGCGTGTTCGTAGATATAGTTGTTGCGGTCGGTCCAGACCAGGAAGTAGCGGGGGCCGCTGACTCCGGCCGGCAGGGTGACCGTGAGCGAGGCCTCGTAACTCTCCTTGGAGGCGAGCGATCCGCTCTTGTAGAAGTTGCCCAGGTAGTGGTCGCCGGTGTCCAGGCTGGTGTCCTCGGAGAGGAAGACCTGGTCGGACCACCAGCTGGAATTGATCGGGCCGTTGCCGTCGTTCTTCACCTGCCAGCTCACCTCGACCGGCTGGCCCGAGGCGGCCACCGGCGGCGCGGTGACCGAGATCACCTTCAAGTTGGGCGGAGTGGTCAGCGTGATCGGGAAGGCCTGGTAATTCAGGTTGTTATCCTCCAGGCTTTCGCCCACCCAGTTATAGGCGTCGGCCGCCACCAGCAGGTAATAGCTGCCTTCCAGTCCGTTGGGCAGCCGGGCCTCAAAGGAGGTGGTGTAGGTATCCTCCGGCGCGAGGTAACTGCCGTTGCGCGGGTTGTTGAGCAGAGTGTCGATGTTGGGCTGGAACTGGGTGTCCAGCGAGAGGTAGGCGGCGTCGTACCAGAGCGCGGCGTCGGTGGGGCCGTTACCGGTGTTCTTGATGGTGAAGGAGAAGGTGGCGTTCTGACCGGAGAAGGAACTGGAGGGCGGGTTGACCATGGAAACTTCCAGGTCGGGCATCGGGCTCACCCGGACCTGGACCGGCTGGGCGGTGAAGCGGCGGTTGTTATTCTCGGCCGCCTCGAAGCTCTGCCCCTCGTAGACGTTGTTGTGGAAATCGGTCACGACCAGCAGGTAGACGCTGCCCTCGCTCTTCAGCAGGTTGCGCGGGATGGTGATGGTCTGGATGCGGGTGACGCTGGCGCCGGCGTTCAGGCCGGCATTGTAGTTGAAGCCGACCAGCGGGGTGTCGTTGCCGACCTGATCGTCGCTGGAGAGGTAGATGTAATCGGTCCAGACAGCGCCGATATCGGCCAGGCCCCGGTTTTCCAGCTCCCAGGTCAGATCGAAGGCGCTGCCGGTCCAGATCTCGGCCGGCGCTTCGGCGCGCTTGACCCGGAGATCGGCCACCGGTATGAAGGTTACCGTGACATGGCTGTCGGCCATGACCTGGTTGATCTCGAGGGTGGAATCACCCGGGGTGTGGTCGGTGCCGTCCAGGGTGTATTTCTGATAGGAGAAACCGTCGGCGGCGACCGCGGTGACCGCGGCCGGCTGGCCGTAGAAGATATCCTGGCTGGCCGGGAAGACCGTGCCGTTGCCGGCGGCCACTTCGGCGGTCACCCGGGGATAACGCAGGACGGCATCGATCCCCGGCGTCTCGTCCGGCGGGGTGACCGGGATGCTGTCGGCGGCGGCCTGGTCGCTCCGGTCGTTGTACCAGCGCGCCAGGTAGCCGGCGTTGACCTGGTCGAAACGGATCCGGTAGAGGCCCTCGTTGAGGCCGGCCAGCCGGTAAGTGCCGTCGGCGCCGGAAGTGGTCGTTTTCAAGAAGGCGCCGCCCGTATTGTAAAGGTCAACCCGGACCCCGGCCAGGTTACTGCCGCCGGAGTTGCTTACCCGGCCGGAGATGGAGCCGGGTCTCCTCATGACCGCATTGATATCGGCGACGGTCTCCGGGGCGGCCACCGTTACCGTGTCGGCCTCGGCCGCCTCGGCCCGGCTGTCGTACCACTGGTCCAGGTAGGGCGGGTTCAGCCCGCTGCCGGCGAAGAAGACCCGGTAACCGCCGGAATGGAGATTGCCGATCGTGTAGGTACCGTCGGCGCCGGTCGCCAGGCTGCCGGCCAGGGAATCGTCCCGGGTGTCGCGTACCGAGACCTGGATGCCAGCCAGGTTGACGGCATTGGTGTCGGTGACCCGGCCGGAGATGGCGCCGGGCGGGCCCAGGACGGCGTCGATGCCGCCGCGGTCGGCGGGCGGGTTGACCGTGATGACCGCGGCCTGGTCCTGGTAGCGTGCGGCGTCGTACCAGAGGTAGAGGTAGCCGGCCGGCCGGCCGTCGAAGAAGACCTGGTAATCGCCTCCGGCCAGGGCGCCGGCGGTATAGGTGCCGTCGGCAGCGGTGGCCGCCGTTTTAACCAGGAGCCCGTCCTGGTAAATGGAAACCTGGACGCCGGCCAGCGGCTGGCCGGTGTCGGCGGCGGTCACCCGGCCGGAGATTGAGGCGCCCCGGCCCAGGACGGCGTTGATGTTGCCGGTGGTTCCCGGCGGGAGCACGTTCACCACGGCGGCGGTGTCGAGGGTGGCGTCATCGTACCATTCGTTGAAGTAGCCGGCCGCCTCCCCGCCGAAGTGGACCCGGTAGCCGCCGGCGTTCAGGCCGGTGTCGAGATAGGCGCCGTCGGCGCCGGTGTAGCCGGCCGAGACCAGGTAGCCGTTGAGGTCATACACTTCGACCCGCACCCCGGCGATGGGGCTGGCGCCGTCGGTGACGGTGCCGCCGATGGCGCCCGGGGTGACCAGGACCGCGTCGATGCCGTTGGTCGGGGCGGGCGGGATGACCGCGACCGGGTCGGCATCCTGGATGGCAGGACGGTCGTTGTACCACTCGTAGATGTAGCCGTCCTTCATGAAGAGAACCCGGTAATTTTCGGCGGAGAGGCCCGAGAAGGAGTAGTGGCCCAGGGCGTCGGTCTGGGTGAAGGCGATCTGGAAGCCGAGCGAACTGTAGAGGTAGACGTTGACGGCGGCCAGCGGGCTGGCGGCAACGTCGGTGACGGTGCCGGAGAGGGTGGAGCCGTAGATCAGGGAGCCGTTGACGGTGGCGGTCGCCGAGGCGGTCACCGTCACCGGGTCGGCGGACGAAAAATCGGTTTTGCCGTTATACCAACCGGCCAGGTAGCCGCTGCTGCCGGTCTGGAAGTAGACCCGGTAAACGCCGGTCTGGAGGTTGTCCACCTGGTAGAAGCCGTTGAGGTCCGTCTGGTCCGTGTTGACCAGGCCCTGCCCGGCGTCGTAGATGTGGACCGTGATTCCGGCGATCGGGCTGCCGGAGGACTGGTCGCGGACGGTGCCTTCGATGGCCCCCTTCTGGCTCAGGGCGGCGTCGATGTTTTCGGTGGTCTCCGGGGCGGTGACGGTTATGGTGTCGGCCAGGCTGAGGTCGGTCCGGTTGTCGTACCATTCGCCCAGGTAGCCGAAGAGGAAGAAGCCGACCTTGTACTGGCCGCTGGTCAGCGGCGAAAAGGAATAGTTTCCCTGGCCGTCGGTGCTGCTCCACTGGATGGATTGGCCGGCGGCGTCGTAAAGGGTGACCGAGACGCCGGACAGGCCGTCGCCGGTGGCCTGGTCGGTTACCCGGCCGGTGATGCGGCCGCCCCGGAGGAGAGAGCCGTTGATGTTTTCGACGGTGCCGGGGGCGGGGGCGGCTACGGTGTCGGCTTCGGCGAAACTGGATTTCCCGGAGTACCAGGAGTTGAAGTAGCCGTTCTTGCTGAACTGGACCTTGAAGTTGGCGTCGGGGAGGCCGTCCTCGACGATGTAAACCGTATAGTTGCCCTGGCTGTCGGTCTGGGGCGGGTTCCAGGAGTTGAGGGCGCCGCCGCCCCAGCTGACCGGGTGGACGGTTACCGCGACGCCGGCCAGCGGATCGCCGGTGGCGGCGTCGGTGACCCGTCCCTTGATGGCGGCGCCCCGGGCCAGGACCACGTCCCGGGGCAGGACTACCTGCTGGCTGTCATTCTCGACCAGGAGGGTGTCGGCGGTGGCCAGGTCGGTCCGGTTCTCCCAGAATTCGTTGAAGCAGCCGGCCCCCTCGCCATAGAACCAGAGGCGGTAGACGCCCGGTTCCAGGTTGCGCAGGATGAAATGGCCGGCGTCGTCAGTGGTGGCCGAATCCCAGCTCTGGCTGTCCGAGGCGTCGTAGTAGTAAACCTGGACGCCGGCCACCGGGCGGCTGCCGTCGGTGACGGTGCCGGAGATGGAGGCGGACGGGTTGAGCAGGACGTCGCCCAGGTCGGTGGCGGCCCCGAGAGTGACGGTGACGGTGTCGGCCGAGGCCGCGTCGGCACGGTCCAGGTACCACTCGGACTGGTAGGCGCCGTTCCAATCGTTGAAGGAGACCAGGTAGTCGCCCGACGGGAGGCCGGCCACCTGGAAGTTGCCGTGGTCGTCGCTGACCGCCCACCAGGGCGCCCCCCAGAAGAACTCAGTGTCGGCCTCGTAGACCTGGACCTGGATGCCGGCGACCGGTATGTTGCTGAAGGCATCCTTGACCCGGCCGGTAATGCGGCCGCCCTCGGCCAGCTGGAAATCGGCCTGTTTCAGGCGCCCTTCTTCGGTGGCGGTGTCCACCTGGATGGCGTCGGCAGCCTCGAAGGAATACTTGCCGCTGTACCACTGGGCGGCATAGACGCTGTTGAAGAGGTTGGCCTTGACCTTGTAGTTCCCGGCCTCCAGGTACTCCAGGGCGTAGTACCCCTGGAGGTCGGTTTCGGCCCAGCGCTGGGATGTTTCGGAAGCCGCCGGGTAGAGGTTCACCTGGACCCCGGCCAGGCCGCGGCCGTCCGGACCGGTCACCCGGCCGTAGATGTGGCCGCCGTTCATCTCTTCCAGGACCACGTCGATGCCCTCAGTATGGGCGCCGTCGGCGACGGCCACCGGGGTCGATTCGGCCTGGCTGGCCGCGTTCTGGTACCACTCGCCGTAGAAGCCGGTGCCCTCGGCGTCGAAATTCACCTGGTAATTGCCGGCCGTCAGGCCGGTCAGCCGGTAGTAGCCGTCATCGTCCGTCTCGGTGTAAGAGTAACCCCAGGCCTGGTCCTGCTGGTAGGCGGCAACCTGGATGCCGGGTATGCCGATGCCGGTTCCGGAGGTGACCCGGCCCAGGATGGCCGCGGCCGGACTGAGGACGGCGTTGATCCCGGGCGTGTCGCCGGGAGCGGTTACCGCGACGCTGGTGGCGTTGTCGAAACCGGACTTGTTGTTATACCAGCTGCTGGAATAGCCGGCCGAGTTGCCGCTGAAATAGACCCGGTAGTTGCCGCTGGCCAGGCCGCTGGCCCGGTAGGCGCCGCCGGTCCCGGTTTCGGTCTGGACGGCGAGAAAGCCGGACGAGTTGTAGACCTGGACCTGGAGGCCGGCCAGGCCGTCGGTGGCGTCGGTGACGGTGCCGGAGATGGAGCCGCAGCCGGCCAGGACGGCGTTGACGCCGCTGCGGAGGCTGCCCTCGGTCACCGCGACCAGCTCGGCGCTGTCGCTGCCGGCCGCATCGTTGTACCACTCGTCGTAGTAGCCGAGCCGGGCGGCCGAGAAGGCGACCCGGTAGTTGCCGTTGGCCAGGCCGCCGGCGATATAGTTTCCGTCGGTGTCGGTTTCGGTTTCGGCGACCGAATTGAAGACCTTGTCCTCGAGGTAGACCCGCACCTGGACGCCGGCGATGCCGTTGGTGCCGTCGCGGGTCACCCGGCCGCCGATCCGGCCGCAGGCGTTCAGCACGACGTTCTCCGGCAGGGCGAAACTGCCGCCGGCGGGGACGGTCAGGCGGGTGGCGACGCCCGGGAAGTAACGGTCCTTGTAAATTTCATTGAAGTACCCGATCGCGGCGGCGTCGAACTCCAGGCCGTAGGTGCCGGCCGCCACCGTCAGGGTGAAGTTGCCGCCGGCGTCGGTCAGGGCGCTGGCGCTCGGACTCGAAAGGTTGTAGTCCACCCGGTAGGCGTTGACCCTGACGCCGGCGATGCCGTTGGTGCCGTCGCGGGTCACCTTGCCGGTGATGCTTTCGGCCCGGGCCGGGCCGGCCAGGCTCAGCAGGCCTGGCAGGGTGGCCAGCAGGCCGACAGCGATGAGTTTGGAAAGAAAAGGCCTGTAACCGGGTATGGCTGGCGGTTTGATGCCGGTCATAAAACCCTCCTGATGATTAATTTGTTTAAGGTATGGATATGATACGGGCACAAGAAGGTTTGACTCAGGGGATTTGTCATTGTGGGTTATGCATTTTTCGGCATTATTATGCCCTTTAAAACATAAAAAATTCAAAGATAATTTACCTTTAAAGAGCTAAATTGTCAACTCAACCTGATCTCTTCCTGATGGTCTTGATGATTTTTTATCGAAGTGGGTATGCCGATAAGCTGCCTGGTCCTGGTGTTTAGCCGCTCATACCAGAACTTACGTCAACCGTAATTCCGAAATCGGCATGTCCGTTTTCGCATCGGATGCTTTCAGGGGCGCTTACCCGCCATCGCAAGCCTTCGGAATCGTCACTCGCGATGCTGTTATCCGTTATCAGTTCCGCCGGTTAGTGCGGCCGGCTCTTTCAACTACTTATATTTTAGCCCACCACCTCTTGTTGCTGGTTTCTGTCGCTCCAGAAGTCGGGCAATGTTGACGCTCACCCCCGCGCTTGGTTTTTCACTTGCCAGGGACAGTCCCGCTTAATTGATGCCTGAGACTATGCCCGTCGGCAGCCGCTTTGCTTTTTAACTTTTTAAAGGCGTCGATAATTTGCGTGAGTGTCCAAGAGGTATTTGCTGTTCTTTCGCTTATTGTTTTCTGCCAGAGTCGGAGTCTTGCTTTTAAATGATGCGTTTTTGAGGAAAGCTCAGGCCCAAGCCGTCTATCGGCCGTGGTCTGATTTTCAAAATGGGTGTTGCCGTATGGTGTTTTTTTCAAAAATGGGAACGGTTTTTATTTGACAATGGAGGTTGTGGTTCGGTAAAATAGATAAAAATTTCATGTTTTTATAGTTGTTGGGGATTTTCGGGGAAATTAAACAATACCATAGAGGTGCGATTGTCGTTAATGAGCGGAGGCGGATTGTGAAAATTGAAACCTCCTTTCGGGTGGGCGCTCTCTCCTTGTTGCTGTCTCTTGGCCTGTTAACGGCCGCCCGGGGGGCCGGCGTCTCGGTCGGCGACCTCGACGTGACCGGCCTGAATGTCGGGGATACCATCGAATTGCCGGTCCTGGTCAGCGGAGTGGTCCCGGAGGAGTTCGCCGGCTTCCAGTTCGAGTTTGATTTCGACCCGGCGGTACTGGAGTTCCAGGGGGTCGGTCACGGCTCCCTGATCGCCATGGAGGATGCCGCTTACGCGGTGGCTCCGTACAGCCCGAACCTCTGGGCGCTCGAGGCCAACGCCAACGCCTCGAAGCTGCTGGTGGCCGGGATGATCCTGATGAACGTCGACAGCGGCCACCTTGACCTGCTCCAGCTGGCCCGGCCCGCTTCCGGCGAGGGCGTGCTGCTCCGGCTCCGGTTTCGACTGCTCCAGAAGGCGGAGTCGCTGGTGAGCGTCACCGGCACCGCCGGCCGCAACCTGCTGGCCTTCGATACCCTCCAGCCGGCCGCCAGTCCGAGCACCTCGGCCCCTTCGCCGCTGCTGGCCGGCGGCACCGACACCAACGGTATGGGCAATGGCTGGGAACTTCTTTACCTGGGCGGCATCGGCAACGATCCCCGGGGCGATTTCGACCGGGACGGCTTCTGGAACATCCAGGAGTTCCTGGGCGGCGCCCTGCCCAACAACAACACCCAGGCCGGCCTGGGCGTCAACCTCCTGAAATCGGCCACCACCGGTTTGAACCTCTTCTCGATTCCCCTGGCCGATCCCAGCATCGGCGACACCGGGCTGGCCCGGGCCGCCGACCTGGTTTCGGCGCTGGGCGGCGCCTCGAAAGTGGGCGTCATCTACAAGTGGAATCCGGCCACCCAGGGCTGGACCAGCCACATCGCCAGCCTGCCGTCCATCAACAACTTCGACCTGCAGGCCGGGATGGGCCTGATGGTTTCGGTCAACCAGAACATTTCGGCCCGGCTGCTGGGGACGCCGACCCGCTTTTCGGCCTCGCTGGTCAAGAACGCCGACAAGACGAGCTTGAACATCATGGTACTGCCGGCCGGCCTGACCAACCCGCCGGCCAAGGCGGCCGACCTGGTCGCGGCGCTGGGCGGCGCCTCGAAAGTGGGCGTCATCTACAAGTGGAATCCGGCCACCCAGGGCTGGACCAGCCACATCGCCAGCCTGCCGTCCATCAATAACTTCGACCTGGAGCCGGGCCAGCCGCTGATGATCTCGGTCAACCAGAACATCGAGTGGCCGGCCGCCGGCGACTGGCCGGAACTTTGAAGCTCTGAGCCGGACCTGAAAACGGTCATTTGCTTTCAACTTTGGATAGAATACCCGTCAAACCACAGGAGGATTGGATGTCGATCTTGAAGAAGCTTGGCCTTTCGATAATGCTTGTCAGCCTTTTATTGCTGGGCGCCGGCGCGGCGGCCTCCTTTGCCGCCAACCCGCACTCGATCGTCGTGACGGTCACCAACTCGAACAGTTCGACCCCGGCCGACGGCGCTCTGACGATGAACGCCTACATCCAGGTCCGGCCGGCCGAGATCATCACCCTGGCCAGTCCCAGCCAGCAATATACCGGCGGCAATCTCCTGGTCAACCTGGCCGATTTTTCGGCCTGGGCGGCCGGCGAGGTGCTGGTGATTCAGCTGACCAACACCGTCAACCAGGAGGTCGGCAGCCTTAACGTGACCATCACCAACGATGATCCCCAGTTGGCCAACCTGCAGCTGGTGGCCGGCACCGGGACCCTGATCGTGCGCAGCAACCTCCAGGCCGGTTCCTACACCATCACCGGTCCGGCCGGTTTCAACGGCAACCTCTCCGACGGCACCCTGAGCGGCGGGTATTACCAGAAGACCCTGAGCGCCTCGACTTCGATCGGCAGTTACACGGTCGTCTGGGGGGCGGTGGCCGGCTACTTCACCCCGGCCAACGAGACCCTCAACCTGGCCAAGGACGGCAGCATCACCTTCACCGGGACTTACAACCAGATACCCAGCTACAACCTGACCATGGCCGTCAGCCCGGCCGGCGGCGGGACCACGGTGCCGACGACCGGCACCTCCAGCCGCCTCCAGGGAACGGTGGTCAACATTTCGGCCACTCCCAACGCCGGCTACCGCTGGAACAACTGGACGGTCAATGCCGGTGTCAACGTTGACACGCCGGCCAGCCAGAACACCAGCGTGACGGTCGACGTCGCCAAGACCGTCACCGCCAACTTCATCAAGACCTACACGCTGACGGTCGGGTACACCGGCAGCGGCCAGGTGAGCGGCACCACCACCGGCGTCTACGACGTAAACACGCCGGTCAGCCTGACCGCCACCCCGGCCGAGCACTGGCGCTTCGTAAACTGGACGGTCAACAGCGCGGTGGTCAGCACCAGCCCGACCTACAACACCACGCTCGACGCCGACAAGGGCATCGTGGCCCTCTTTGAGCCGATCAACTTCGTCCTGACGGTCGCCGCCAGCCCGGCCGCCGGCGGTGTCGTTAACCGCGACCCGGCCGGGACCCAGGTGGCCGCCGGCCAGTACCAGTACCAGGAGGGGACCCAGGTCAGCCTGACCCCGGTGGCGGCCGTCGGTTATCAGTTCAAGGAGTGGCAGGGCGGCCTGACCGGGAGCAATGTCCCCGGCGTCTTGACGCTCAATGCCAATACCGCGGTGACCGCGGTCTTCGAGCAGATTCCCTACCTCTCGATCAACAAGACCGAGATTGTCTTCACCGACACCAAGCTGACTGACACCCTGATCATCACCAACAACGGCCAGGGCCTGCTCTCCTGGGCGATCGATGTCAACCAGAATGCCGGGTCGGGCCTGAAGACGCCGATGGTGGGCTGGCTAAACGTCTCCCCGCTTACCAGCGGCGATGTCCCGCTGGCGGCCGGCCAGTCGGCGGTGGTGACCCTGACGGTCATCCAGAACAACAGTTACGCCGAGCTGACGGTGCGCAACACCACCGCGGGCATCAACCAGCCGGACCAGCTGGTGATCGCCCGGATCAACCAGGCGCCGATCAGTCCGGATCCGGACGGGGTTGATTTCCATTACCTGGATGCGGCCGCGGCGCCGGTGGGCGAGGCTATTGACCTGGACACGGTCGGAGTGGACACGCCGATCATCATCACCGGCCCCTCCTTCGACGACGCCGACCAGAACGATTACCAGATCGCCCGCGAGTACGAAATCTGGACCACGGCCACGATTCCGACCGGGGTCTTCGAGCCGCAGCCCTTTGTCTTAGACCAGAAGGTCTTCGGAGAGAGTATCCAGGGCACCCGCGAGTGGACCTCCTTCGGCCGGAACATCCTGAAGCCGGAGAAGACCTACGGCCTGCGGATCCGCTACCAGGACAATTACAGCGCCTGGTCGGAATGGACCGATTGGATTCTCTTCAAGACCGTTGCGGCCGGGGAGACCCTGGATGACCAGGGCCAGGGCGTGCCGTCCGACCAGTTCGTCGACCTGAACACGGTCGATCTCGAGAAGTATCCCTACCTGGCCGGCCACGACAACGATGAAACGGATGCCAAGGTGGTGCTGGCCACCGAGGCGGCCACCGGCGATCCGGTCCCGGTACTGGTGGAGACCAACACCGGCGAGCTGGTCTACCTGCGCCAGGACGACCTGGGCGCTCCGACCGCCTCGACCACGGCCCCCTACGGGGTCTTCACCACCCGGGTGGAGAACATCGCCGCCGGGGCCGAGGTGACGCTTACCTTCACCTTCCCGGAGGCGCTGCCGGCCGACATGCTCTGGTACAAGTACGACGAGACGACCGCCGGCTGGACGCCCTATGACGAGGCCAACTGGGACTTCGGGCCGGCCGCCAACCAGGTGACCGTCCGGATCAAGGACGGCGACTACGGCGACGCCGACCGGGTCGAGAACCAGGTGGCGGTGGATCCCGCCGGGCCGGTGACCCTTCCCTCGGGCGGGGCTCTCGGCAGCTACTCGGGCGGCGACGGCGGCTGCTTCATCGCCACGGCCGCCTTCGGTTCCTACCAGGAGCGCCACGTCTGGATGCTGCGCCTCTTCCGGGACCGCTTCCTGCTCACCAACCGGCCGGGGCGGGCCTTCGTCCGTTTCTACTACCGCCACTCGCCGGCCCTGGCCGGCTGGATCGCGGGCCGGGAATGGGCCCGTTCGGCGGCCCGGTCCCTGCTGATGCCGCTTTACGGGGCGGCCTACCTGCTGGTCAACGGCCTGGCCGGGATGTTGGCCCT
>JAKJFK010000098.1 GCA_022704925.1 candidate division TA06 bacterium
CGTCCGCCGCATTTCGGGCAGTCGCAATTAACAAAGGAATCTATTTCCAGCGGCGAGCCGCCCTGGCCGGTAAAACGCACTCCGGCATCCGGAAGCGTGATGGGCAGATCCTTTTCCGGCACCGGGACCGTTCCGCACTTATCGCAGTAAACAATGGGTATCGGGCTGCCCCAGTAACGCTGGCGCGAGATGCACCAGTCGCGCAACCGGTAGTGGACGGTGCGCCGGCCGATACCCTTCGATTCCATCCAGGCGGCGATTTCGGTCTTGGCCGCTTCGCTTTCCCGGCCGTCAAACGGTCCGGAATTGACCAGGCGGCCCGGCTCCTCATAAGCGGTCTCCAGGCTGGCCGGTACCGTTCCGGACTCGGGCGGGCAAATAACCCGGCGAACCGGCAGCCCGTAGCGGACGGCAAACTCGAAGTCCCGGCTGTCGTGGGCCGGCACGGCCATGATGGCCCCGGTGCCATAACCGGAAAGGACATAATTGGCTATCCAGATCGGAATCGCTTCCCCGTTGACCGGGTTCTCGGCCTTGAATCCGGTGTCCACGCCAAACTTTTCGACATCGAAATCATCCTTGGTGCGGCGCCATTCGGACAAAAAATGCTCGATTTCATCACGACGTCCGGAACGAGCGGCCAGGCCGGCTATCAGGGGGTGGTCCGGAGAAAGAACGACGTAGGTGGCCCCGAAGATGGTGTCCGCCCGGGTGGTAAAAACAGTTAGTTTTTCGTGCAGTTCCGGAACCGGAAAGAAGATTTCGACTCCCTGGCTTTTGCCGATCCAGTTGGCCTGCATGGTCCGCACTCGTTCCGGCCAGCCGCCGAGACCGCTGGAATCCAGTAACTCCTCCGCGTAGGCGGTGATCCGGAAGAACCATTGTTCCAGCTCCTTCTGGCTGACCGGAGAGGCGCATCTCCAGCAGCCCCCGTTAATGACCTGTTCGTTGGCCAGGACCGTCCGGCAGGCGGGACAGAAGTTGGCGGTCGAGCGTTTCCGATAGGCCAGGCCGCGTTCATACAATTTCAGAAAGACGAGTTGATTCCAGCGGTAATAATCGGGATCGCAGGTGATAACCTCGCGGCTCCAGTCGTAGGAAAGCCCGAGACGCTTGAGTTGCCGCCGGATGGTGGCGATGTTCTGATAGGTCCAGGTGGAAGGCTGGGTCTTCTGCTTGATGGCCGCGTTCTCGGCCGGCATTCCAAAGGAATCGTAACCGATCGGGTGCAGCAGGGAGAATCCCTGCATCATTTTCTGCCGGGCAATGACGTCTCCGATGCTGTAATTGCGGACATGGCCCATGTGGATCTGGGCGCTCGTGTAGGGAAACATCTCCAGAATATAACTTTTCTTCCCCTCGGGGCGGGCCCGGAAGAGGCCCTGTTCTTCCCAGGTCCGCTGCCAGCGGGCTTCGATCTCTTTGAAATCGTAGTTCATTTTACCAGTGACCTGATTGTGTTGAGGTTGCGCCGGTCCGTTTCCAGGTCCTCCTTGGGCGTTTCCAGGATGAAGGGCAGCGCCTGCAAACGCTGGTGATTGACTATTCTGGCAAAGCCCTCCAGGCCGATACACCCTTCCCCGATGTCGGCGTGGCGGTCCAGCCGGCTCCCCGGCCCGCCGCGTGAATCGTTGGCGTGTACCAATCGCATCCGACCCGGCCCGAAAAGACGGTCAACTGAATTCAGGAAAGAGGAAAGTCCCGGTTCCCGGGCGATATCGTAACCGGCCGCCAGGGCGTGGGCGGTGTCAAAGCAAAACCCAATCGCCGGATTGTCACCCATCAACGCGGCGAGTTCTTCAAGACGTCCGCCAAGGCTGTACCCGCTGCCGGCGGTGTTTTCCAGCAGCAGTAGCACCCGGGAATCCGTTTCCTTCAGTATGGAATGCAGCGCCCCGGCGGCCCGGGCGATCCCCGCCTCCAGACCTTCTCCCCGGTGGCTGCCCGGGTGCAGCACGAAATAGTCGGCCCCCAGCAGTGCGCATCTTTCGAGCTCCTGGCGGCAGGAACGGACTGACTTGTCGAAAATGTCCGGATCCGGAGCCGCGAGATTGATCAGGTAAGGGGCGTGGACCACCAGGGGAGAGATCGAAGCTGCCGCCCGGGCGCTTTTGAAATCGGACGCCTCGGTTGCGGAAAGCGGCCGGGCGAACCAACCGCGCGGGTTGCGGGAAAATATCTGGATGGTGTCGCAGGAAAGTTCGCGCGCGTTTTCAAAAACGCTCGTCAACCGGCCGGCGGTAGCCAGGTGCACTCCAAACTTCATCGGCGTCCGGAGGTCTCGGCTTCCTCGAGTTTCTTCTCCCGCTCGTCGAATGTCTTGGCGGTCTGACCGCGGTCGGTCCACGCCTGGAAGGCATTCCAATCCCAGACAATGTGAATCTCGTTGTAACGGGCCGCCTCCTTCATGACCTTTTCAACCCGCAAACCGTGGATTGAGTGCATGAAGAAAAGGAAGGCCACCGCCAGCACCACCAGGATGATCCAGTAAGGCCGGTTCGATTCCATGTCATCTCCAGATTGGTGGAGGATAAGGGATTTGAACCCTTGACCTCTTGCATGCCATGCAAGCGCTCTCCCAACTGAGCTAATCCCCCGAAACGGCAAGAATTATACTACGGGGCGCCATCGCACGTCAACGGCCTGATGCACGGGACGCCGGGTAATGGCGGCGATCCCGGCGCCTTTCCCCGGCCGAAGATTGAAAACCGCCCCTATTCAGACCCGTCCGGCTCAAGACCGGTGTCCGGCTTTTCTTGCGACGCGGCCTGCCGGGCCTTGATCATTCGAATCGCCGCGGCCTGCTCCGAACCGGTCCGGGAAAAGATGTGGGTCCCGTCACCGTTGGCGACGAAGAACAGGTAGTTGGTGCGAGCCGGGTTGAGGGCCGCCAGCAGGGAGGTCTTGCCGGGGTTGCAGATCGGGCCGGGCGGAAGTCCCCGATGCAAATAGGTGTTATAAGGGGAACGGGTAAAGAGCTGACGCCTGGTAAGCCTGATGTTCCAGGATCCGAGGGCGTAAAGAATCGTCGGATCGGCCTCCAGTTTCATGCCGCGGCGCAGCCGGTTGTAAAAAACGGAACTTATGATCGGCTTCTCGGAATCCAGTTTGGCCTCGCGCTCGATGATCGAAGCCAGCGTTATTATGCTGCGGACCGAAAGGTTCTGCGCCCGGGCCCGCGTTTCGTAATCGGCCGACCAGAAAGACTCGAATCCTTTCACGAAGAGCAGGGCGATTCCTTCGGCGGTGAACTGGGACGGCACAAAGTAGGTGTTGGGAAAAAGAAACCCCTCCAGCTGCCTTGCTTCCACCACGGACAGAAAACTTTCGCGCGGACAAAGATCCTTGCGTTCCAGCAGTTCGCCTATTTCGCGCGAACTCCAGCCTTCGGGTATGGTCACCCTGACGGTGGCCGTCTCACCCTTCAGCAGTTTGTGCAGGATGAGGCGCGGACTGCTGCCGGCCTTGATTTCGTAAAGTCCGGCCTGGAGTTTTCTTTCCTCTTTTTTTAAACGGACCGTCAGCACGAAGAGATTCGGGAAACGCAACAATTTCTTGGCGTAGAGCCGATCGACGATCTGGCGGAGATTTGAATCCGGCTGC
Source organism: candidate division TA06 bacterium (assembly GCA_022704925.1). GTDB lineage: Bacteria > Ratteibacteria > UBA8468 > MWAK01 > MWAK01 > MWAK01. Next base: position 3,604 of record JAKJFK010000098.1, read on the forward strand.
ACCCGGACCGTGTCGGTCCGGGCCGCCGTCGGCAGAAAATAATAGGCGGTCATCAGCAGCAGGAATAAAAGTGGCAGGCCGACAATGGCGGCGGCCAGCCGGATCAATCCCCGGGAACGTGGTTGGGAGTTAAGCATAATTGTTTTAGGTTATATTTTACTCCAGCCGGCTTATCCGCGCCAATCCGGCTTGACGCTCCCGGGCGGTTATGCTATAGTATGAACACCTTGAAAGAGGCATTATTGCTGGAAATTTTAGGTTGAAGGCCGGATAATTACCGGCCGGTTTTCAATAAGGAGGGAGCATGTGGGCATTGATCGGGGGTATCATCGCGGTTGTCCTGGGCGTGCTGCTGGCGGCCCTGCGCTGGTGGCAGGCGACCAAGTACGTAATTACCGGCGGCATTGTCATCCTGCTGGTGCTTGGCGGCCTGGTGGCCGTGGCCTCGGGAATCAGCGACATCAAGGACCGGCTGGCCGAGAAAAAGGAAAAGGAACAGGAGAAGGAAAAAGAGAGCGCCCAGGGACCGGAATCCGCTGAAAAACCGGCGGCGCCGAAAGAATAAACTCGCCTCTTGCGCCTGTAGCTCAACCGGATAGAGCGCCGGGCTTCGAACCCGTAGGTTGGGCGTTCGAGTCGCCCCAGGCGCGCCGAAGCATGGCCAAGCACAAGTGAAAACCCGGTCCTGGATAGAAGTCAACCTGGCAAACGTAAAGGAGAACCTCCAAACGGTGCGAGACCGGGTTAAGCCGAGCCGGATCCTGGCTTGTGTCAAGGCCAACGCTTACGGTTTGGGCGCCGTCGAAATCGCCCGTTCCCTGGAAGCGGACACGGCCGGGTTCGCGGTGGCCACCGTAGCGGAGGGACTGGAACTGAGACGGGCCGGCATCAAGAAGGAAATCCTGGTCCTGGGATGCAGTGCCGGCCCCGAAGAATGGCCGGACGCCCTGGACCGTGATCTCAGCCTGACCATTGCTTCGCGGAAACAGGCGGAAGGCATCTCCGGATTATCGGCCCGGTTGAAAAAACGGGCCCGGGTCCACCTGAAAGTGGAAACCGGCATGAATCGGCTGGGGGTATCCCCGGATGAATTTCAACCTCTTTTGAATACCTGTCTCTCCCGGCCCGAGTTGACCCTGGCCGGCATCTTCACCCACCTGGCCGCCGCCGAAACCCGGAACCGTTTCACATTGAAACAAATCGAACTTTTTCGCCGGTTAACCGAAAGACCGGGCGGACTCCGGCCAATTCCGGCGCGCCACGCCGCCAACTCGGCGGCCGTGGTAAATTATCCGGAAAGTTACTTTGAGCTGGTCCGGCCGGGTATCTGCCTTTACGGGGCCTACCAGGGACCGGTTAACCGCTCCGGCGGAAAACAGCCCCGCTTCCAACCGGTCGCAAGCCTTAAATCGCGGGTGGTGCTGGTCAAGCGGGTCCGTTCGGGCGAATCGATCGGTTACGAGCGTCTTTTCAGGGCCCGCCGCGATACCGATGTCGCGACCGTGGCCATCGGCTACGCCGACGGATACGCCCGATCCATCTCCGGCCGGGGCCGGGTAATCATCCGGGGAAAACGGCGGCGGATTCTGGGACTGATCTGCATGGACATGCTGATGGCCGACGTTACCGGAAGCGGAGCTTCGGTCGGTGATGAGGTGGTCCTGCTCGGCCGCCAGGGCGGAACAAGCATCTCGGCCGCCGAGGTGGCCGATTGGAGCGGCGGGATCACGCACGAATTCCTGAGTCGGCTGGGACCGCGCCTGGAACGCCTTTATTTCAACAGCCGGACGACGCCGGAAAGGGGCGCCGGTTTGCTTCCATCATGATTAAAAGATACAGCAACCCCGAAATGGCGCGGATCTGGACCGAAACGCGCAAGTTGCAAAAGTGGCTTGAAGTCGAACTGGCCGTGGTGGAAGCCTGGTCCCGGCTGGGAAGGGTGCCGGAAACGGCGGCGGCGGAAATCCGCCGGCGGGCCCGGGTCAACACCCGGCGCGTGGCCGAACTGGAGTCGGTCTCCAACCACGACGTGGTGGCCTTCATCGAGGCGGTCAGCGAAACGATCGGACCCCTTTCATCCTTCTTTCACCTCGGCCTGACTTCTTCCGACCTGCTCGACACCGCCAACGCCCTGCGGCTGATGGAAGCGGCCGACCGGATCAAATCCGGGCTGGAAGAGTTCCGCGTTGTTCTGGCCGACCAGGCTCAACGCCACCGAAAAACACTCCAGGTGGGTCGAACGCACGGAATCCACGCCGAACCAATCAGTTTCGGCCTCAAGCTCTGCGGTTTTTACACCGAAACCGAACGCTCCCTGGAACGGATCGCCCGCGCCCGGGAAGTGATCGCCTACGGAAAAATAAGCGGGGCGGTTGGCACTTACGCCCACCTGTCTCCCCGGCTCGAAGAGATGGTCTGCCGCCAGCTCGGCTTGAAATCAGAACCCGTCTCGACCCAGGTGGTTCCCCGCGACCGCTACGCCGAATACCTGTGCCAGCTGGCCATCATCGGAACCGGGCTGGAGCGGTTCGCTCTCGAAATCAGGCACCTGCAGCGGACCGAGGTGGGCGAAGCCGCCGAACCGTTCGGACGCGGTCAAAAAGGCTCCTCGGCCATGCCGCACAAGCAGAATCCGATACTCTGCGAACGGATCTGCGGATTGGCCAGGCTCCTGCGGGCTTACTGCCAGGCCGGCCTCGAAGATGTGGCACTCTGGCACGAGCGGGATATCAGCCACTCGTCGGTCGAGCGCGTGGTCCTGCCCGACGCCACCATAACGCTTGATTATCTCATCCGGCTGTCCATCCGGGTGGCCGGCGGCCTGCGGGTTTTCCCGGAGCGGATGGCGGCCAACCTGGACCGCACCGG
>JAKJFK010000099.1 GCA_022704925.1 candidate division TA06 bacterium
GGCCGCCACTCTGTCTAACGCGGCCCGGTTCCTGGAGAGATTCGACAAGCCCCATTTCGTCTCCGAATACGGCGGTTCTTCCGGGGGGGGCGACGAGGACCTGCTGAAGGCGGATCTGCACAACGGGCTCTGGATCGGTTACCACCTGCCTTTTGCGGCGCCCCCCCTCTTCTGGTGGCACAACTTCATTGAAGAGCAGAACCTCTTCTTCCATTATCGGGCGCTGGCCAATTACGCGGCCGGGGAGGATCGCTCCCTCGAAAAATTAGTTCCGGCCCGGGTCGCGCTGAATGGCGAAGGAGTTGAAAAAACGGCCAGTTTCTGCCTGAAAGGCAGCCGGCGCGCCTTTATCTGGTTTTATGACCAGGGGCAGCTGTCCCGGCTGCCCGCCGAGGACGGACTGCCCTTTTTCAAGCAGGCCAGGGCCAGCCTGGAAGGGTTGGAGTCCGGCGACTACCGGCTGGAGTTCTGGGATACCTACCGGGGCGTGATTTTTGAGGAGCGGCGGGTAAAAGGCCAGGGCAGGCTGGAATTCGATCTGCCGCCGGTCAACCGGGATTTTGCCGTCAAGATTAAACCTCTTTCCAATCCCTAACCTGACCGGGCCCGATTTTTTCCGGCCACCCCCCTGTCTTTTACCGTTCGCGCCAGCCGAAGGTAATCCTCCAGCGAGAGTTCTTCAGGGCGGGCCGTCGAAGGGATTCCGCAGTCGGCCAGCTGCGCGGCGGCTTCGGTTTTGCTTCTTTTCAGTCCGGCGGCCAGGCCGTTTAAAATCGTCTTGCGCCGCTGTTGAAAGGCGGTACGCGCCAGTTTCAGGGCCGCCTCCAGTATTTCCGGCTCGGCGGCCGGATGGCTCCGGGGACGGAGACGGATTACGGCCGAGTCCACTTTGGGCGGCGGATGGAAGGCTCCCGGCTTGATGGTCAACAGGTACTCCACTTCCGAACCGGCCTGGACTGCCAGGCTGAGCGGACCGTAGTCCCGCCCGCCCGCCGGGGCGGTCAGCCGTCGGGCAACCTCCTTCTGGACGGTGAGCACCGCCGTTTTAAGAGAAGCCGTTCCCGCTTCCGGGCGGAGAAATTTCAGGAGCTGGAATATGATCGGGGTGGCCACGCCGTAGGGGAGGTTGGCCACCACCTTGAATTCTCCCAGGGTTTTCAGCCGCTCCGGTCCGGCCTTCAGGAAATCGGCCGGCATCACTTCCACATTGGGATGTTGCGCCAGTTCCGAATTCAGCCCCGCCAGCAGTTCCCGGTCGATTTCAAAGGTCAGCACCCGGCCGGCCCGCCGGGCCAGTTCCCGGGTCAGCAGGCCGGTTCCGGCGCCGATTTCCACCACTGTATCCCCGGGCTTGAGGCCGGCGAATTCGGCAATCCGGGCGGCCAGGACGGGACGGGTGAGAAAATGCTGGCCGAATTTCTTCTTGGGGCGGAGTCCGGCCATGGCTTCTAAGCGCGGCAGGCCAGCTTTAAGGCCAGCCTGATCGCGGCCTGCATGCTGGCGCTGGAGGCCAGGTTGCGATGGGCGAGATTGAAGGCGGTTCCATGGTCGGGACTGGTCCGGATCAGGGGCAGGCCGATGGTGACATTCACCCCCGAATGGAAGTAACGGGCCTTGAACAGCGGCAGAATCTGGTCGTGGTAGGCGCTGACCAGGAGGCCGGCCCGATTGGCCCGGTAAACCTGCCAGGCGGTGTCGGCGGCGACCGGGCCGATTATTTTCAGCCCCTCCCGGCGCAGCCGGTCAAGGGCCGGTTCCAGAACTTCTTTTTCTTCCTTTCCGAGGGTGCCGGCCTCACCGGCGTGCGGGTTGATACCGCAGCAGACGATGACGGGTTCCGGGCCGCCCCAGTGGTCGAGTATGAAACCGCGGGCCAGCCGGATTTTTTGGATGACCAGGTCCCGGTTGATCAAACCGCTTACCCGGGCGAGCGGCAGGTGGGTGGTCAGCAGGAGAAGACGGGTCCGGCCTCCGACGAAGAGCATCCCGTAGTTGGAAATTCCATAGGCCCGGGCCAGGAATTCGGTGTGGCCGGAAAAATCCCGGCCGGGCCGGCTGATAGTCGACTTGGAGACCGGGGCGGTTACCAGGCAGCGGATCCGGCCCGCACGGGCCAGATCGATCGCTTTTTCCAGGTAGGACAGCGCCGCGATTCCGGTGGCTTTGGAAGGGGATCCCGGTTGGAAGTCAGCCGGACGGAAGCGGCCGGGTTCAACCAATTTCACCCAGGCGGGAATCGGCCGGCCGGTGGCCTCCAGGACGAAGCGGTCTCCGAAAACGAAAACCGGGCGGCGGGCCGGTTGCAGGCGGGCCAGGGCTTCAAGGACGATCTCCGGTCCGATTCCGGCCGGGTCTCCGATGGTTATGCCCAACATTTATCAAGCCGGTGGTTGGTATCGGCGGAACGTGCGGTTGGTTCAATTGTAATAAGTAACCCCGTACCGGTCCCGGAGGCGCTTGATTATCTCCTGGTAAGCCTCCCGGCTCTTGCGCTGGGCAATGATCCGGCGGGCCGCGATCGCCAGGCCGGTTTCCGATTCCGGGCCGGGACCGCGCATCTCCAGCACCTTGAAGATTACCCAGGCGCCGCTTATCTCCACCGGGGTGGAGAAGCCGCCTGCCTTCAGGCCGCCCAGGGCCGCCTGGACCGGTGCGGATAGGTTTCGGAAGGGAACCCAGCCCAGGTCCTCAAATCCGGTGTCCAACCCGGCCAGGTCTTTCGGTATCGATTCCAGGCGGGGGAAGTTAATTTCAGACAACCGGTATTCGCTTGACTCCCGGAGCAGCCGTTCGCGCTGCTCCGAGAGGTAGGCGCCGATCTCCATCGGGCTGACCTCGATCCGGGCCGTGATCTCGTTCTGGATGAAAAGGCCCATCAGCAGCTCTCTTTCCAATCTTTTTTTGACTTCGGCCACTGGGATCTTCTGTTCGCGCAGCCAGGCGTAGAAATCCGACTGTTTCTGGAATCGCTGCCGGCCGAGACGGTTGAATTCGGTTTCCACCTTTTTGGGATCCACCCGGTACCCGAGCCGGCCCGCCTCGCTGGCCAGCAGTTTTTCCTCGACGAGTTTTTCGAGGGCGTTGGGTTGATCAACCCCGAGCCGGACATACTTGACCAGTTCCGAAGCGGTGACCACTTCATTGCCCACCCGGGCCAGGATGGCCGGTTCGCCCGTCAGCGGTGCCGGTCCGGACATCAGCCGGACCAGTCCGGCTGTCAACAGGCCGGCCAGGGCTATCCGCCGGCGCCTGGAATCGAGCCGCGGAAAAAGTTTGGCCATTAGAATTTCAGCTTGTTCAGGTTCTCCTGCTTGACCTGTATCCGGGAGCGGCTGCGCAGCTGGACCAGGAACGATTCCAGGTTCTTTTCGCTGTACTTGCTGGCCATCAGTTTCTTGAGGAGGGGTTTCGACTCCTCGTAGTTCAATTGGCGGCTCGATATCTTCTGACCGGCCAGGTAGATGTAGAAACCGGCGCCGGTTTCAAAGGGTTCGCTGATCTGGCCCGGCTGGAGAGAAAAGACGCTCTTTTCCAGGAGTGGCGGATTGAGTTTGCCCTCCCGAACGAAACCGAGATCGCCGCCGCCGGCCTTCGATTCGGCCTGGGAATAATTGCGGGCCAGGTCTTCGAAGTCGTCGCCGGCCCGGAAACGGCTTACGACCGTTTCGGCGGTGCGGCGATCGGGGACCAGTATTTCGTGCAGATGGATGCTGGCCGGCTGGATGAAGTCCATCGGGTTGCGTTTGTAGTACTCCTTCATGTCGGCCTCCGGGATCTCCGGGTTGGCCATCACCGCCTGGCGCACATACTCCTGGATGAGCAGTTCCTTTCTCAGCTCCTCGATCTTTTTACGGAACTGGCGGTCCCGCGAGTAGCGGCTCCGGCGCGCCTTCTGGTAAATAAGTTCCTTGGTGATCATGTCCTGGAGAAACTGATTCGGGTTGGCCGCCACGTAGGGTTGGTAGAAATCGGGCAGGGCCGCCATCTGTTCCTTGAAGTCGGAACTCCTTATCTGCCGGCCGTTGACGGTGGCCAGGACCGGGTCGTTCTTCGCCCCGAAGAAGTGATCCCGGGCAAAGGAATACAGGATCAGGATCAGGGCCAGGCCGAGCAGGCCGGCCAGGCCGGCCAGGATGCTCTTTCGGTGATTCTTCAGCGTCCGGAGCCTGAGTCCGGTCCGGGCGATTTCCAGGATCCGTTTCGGATTGAACTTCATGCTGAAACTCCTTTCGGTTCGATCAGTCTTCTTTCCAGTAAAGAAACCGGCGTCCCGGCCGGTCACGGTCAAAAACGGCGGTCAGACGTTTTTCCGTCTCGACCTCCTTCTCTTCAATTATACCATTTTCATTGCGGTCTTCGACAGATTGACCGATCACCCTGATTCGGAAGATCGAAGACCGGACCGTGATCAGGTTGCTGATGCGCCGGTAACGTTCTTCAAGGTCTTCGCCGGGGCGGCTGCGATAGGCCAGGCGCGGGGCCACTGAACCGATTTCGCCGTAAGGCCGCCCCTCGATGATGGCCGTTACCGCGGCGGCGTCAAGGTAAGGAAGACAGCCCAGAACTTCCCGGGTGGCGGTGTTGATATTAAGGCGGCCGGCCGTCGGCCGCCCGGGCGGTTCGGCCACGGTAAAGATGTCCTGGGTGGTGAGATCCGGTCGGTTGGGGCGCGTCAGGTCCAGGGTGCGCCAGGGTTCCATCCGGTGCAGCCGGCCCAATTCGCCGACCGTGGCCAGCGGACGGTTTTTCACCCGGAAGTGCTCCGGCCATTCCAGCCGGGTGGTTTCCAGACCGCTTTCGGGCAGGAAAAGGTGGTTGGTCCGCCCGGGGGAGGGGGGGCCGGGGTACCAATCGGTTTCACCGCGCAGTCGGGGATCATTCTTCTGGCGGGTCGGCGCCCCGGGAAAATCGAAACCGATCCGGGTGATTTCGATCGGGTGGCCGGTCGGGTCTTCAAGGCGCATGTCGGTGCCGGCGAAGCTTAGCAGGAGAAAGTCGTGATACTGATCGGCGTTGGTCGGCAGGCGTATGGAAGTCACTTCCACCGGGACCGGGACCGGGATTCCGGCCACGAGCTGGAAACGGATCCAGACGGCCCGGCTGTCCCCGACCGTGTAATAACCCCGGGGCGGTATTATCGCGTTCGCCCGGATCGTAACCGGCGGCAGGCCGCCGCCCTTTATTTGCCAGCCGCCAATTGAGAGCGGGCGGTCATACGGGTTGAAGAGTTCGATGAATTCGCCCCGGCTGGCCAGGTATTCGAGGCTGTCGCCCCGCTGGCGCCACTCGCCGGCCGGGGCCAGTTCCACCTCGTTCAGGTAGGGCGTCTGCTCGAGGCCCAGCCGGATCTTTCCGTCCGGCCCCTCCAGCCGGGTTGGACGCGAATCCCGGTCGCGGTAATCGACCAGGTTGACGGCCAGTTGAGCGGCCCGGTCCGTTTCGAATCCGCAAGCGATGAAGGCCGCCGCCAGTTCGGCCGGGGTGGCCCGGTTGATCGGGATCCGCTCCCGGTTATGCCGGTCCCGGTTCCAATCACGGGCAAATACCGAGATCAAGTTGCGAATAGCCCGGTAGATTTCCGGACCCAGGCCGGGAATCTCCTTCGCCTGGTCCGGCGATCGGAAGGGTTGGTCATCACCGGCCGGCGCTTCGGGGTCGAATTCGTCAGGTTCGTTATTTCCCTCGCCCGGTTCGTCAACCAACCCGTCGCCATCGTTGTCTATCCCGTCGCCGGCCAGGATCGTCTGGTCGCCGTCGTCGTCGCCGCTTCCGCCCGGCCGGCCGTCCCGGCCGTAACGGGTCCGGCAGATCCCGGCCGCGATTCCGGTTCCAATCCCGGGTAGCTTGCCCAGGTCGATTTCGTGGGTTTGCCAGCCCTGGTGACAGCCGTGCCGCTCGGACCGGGAGAGGTTGCCGGCCGCGTTCAGGTTGACGGCGGCCGACTCATCCTCAACCAGGACCGCGTAACGGCCCACCAGCCGACCCTGGCGTCGGACCGCGATCCAGCGGCTTTCATTGTGGCCGTCGCCGTTGTTGTCCACTTCGTCGCCGGCGAAATCACGGCTCCAGTTGTCGGCCTGGCTGTCCACCTCCGGCGCGTCGGATTTGAGGCGGGCCACGGCCTCGGCCATGCCGGTTTCGGCCATCTCCCGGGCCTTGACTTCGTGCAGGCTGTAATGGCTGATCCGGAAACCGGTCCGGCCCAGGGCCAGGAAGGCGATAGTAATGGCCAGCAGGAGAGCCAGCAGCCCGATCACCAGGATGAGAACGTCGCCGCGTTGGTTTTGTTCAGGTGCCATCGGTCCGGTTTTTCAGCTCGATCAGGGTTTCGAATTCGTCGCCGGCCACTCGGTTCCGATTTTCGGAGAAGCGGAACCGGACCCGGACCGCCCGGGGCAGGCGGTCCGATTCTCCGGTGCCGGTCCGGGAATCCCAGGCCGGCAGAAACTGGCGGCCGTCATGATAGGCGAA
>JAKJFK010000100.1 GCA_022704925.1 candidate division TA06 bacterium
CCCCGCCGAGGCGGCGCCGGTAGGCCCGGTGGGTGGTCCGGATGAAGCGGTCCAGGGTCCGGGGGTTGAGAAGGTCGACATACCCGGAGTAGTTGAAACGGGGATGGTCGGCCGGGTCGTAATCCTGGTAGAAGTAGAGCGGTCCGCCGGCCGTCTCCGCTTTTTTTACCAGCCGCTGGCGCGCTTCGACCGGGGGGCTTGGAGAGCAGATCAGGGTCTTGACCCGCAATTCCGGAGCCCCTTCCAGCACCCGGCCGCCGGCGAAGCCGCTCGGCCACCGGTCCTCGTCGTAGAGCCAGGCGGTCAGTCCCTCTTTCCGGGCCTCGTCGACCGCGGCCGTCAGGCCGTCGAACCAGGCCCGGCCCAGGTAGGGCGTCTCCAGGCCGGCCCGGGCGTGCAGGAAGAAGCCGCCCAGGCCCCCGCGCCGGAATTCCCGGACCTGGCGCCGCAGCTCTTCCGGCTCCAGCCGGTCGTTGAGCGACCAGAAGGGCAGGCCACGGAAGCGCGTTTCGGGCCGCCGGAACCGGTCAAAACTAAATTCGGCTGGTGTGATGTCGTGATGTTGTGACATTACTTGGCGGGCGTCAGCCCTTGATCCGGGCGATGGCTTCGGCGCTCAGTTCCATCACCCTTTCCGGCTCCTGGTTGCCGGTGCCGTAGAAGTAGAAGGCATAGAGATCGGCCTGCCATTCGGCCACCCGGGGCAGGTTCCGGGCCAGTTCCGCCATCGCCCCGGAGTGGATCGAAAAGGTTTCGACCAGGGTGAAGCGTTTCTTGCCGGCCTGGTCGGCCAGCCGGAAGATGGCCGGGACTGAATCGAAGAGGCTGGTCTTCTGATGCGTCTGCTCCGGCTCGCCCTGGTGGCAGACCGGGCCGTCGTTGCCGAAATAGTCGAGTTCCGGCTGCTCGAGGATCCGGGTCTTGAAGTGGCCGGTGGCGTCGGGCATCACGAAGAGAATGTTGGTCCGGTCCGGCCGGGACCGCTTCACCAGCCGGCAGGCCTCGCCCAGCAGGCCGGCCACCGAGGCCTCCCGGAACCGGACCCGGGCCGCCTCGTCCTGGTCCGGGCATAGTTTGCGGCAGGCCGGGCACCAGCAGGGGACATGGGCCTCCTTGGGTTCGTCGTAGACCACTCCATCCACCCCGGACTCGTCCAGCAGTTTCTCCAGCCACTCCAGGAACCAGGCCCGGAAGGCCGGCTGGTTTGGGCAGCAGACGCTGCCGGCGGTGGCGTCCTGGAAGCGGCCGTCCCGGGTGAGGACCAGGTATTCCGGGTGGCGGGCGGCGAAGAGGCTGGCCACCTTGGGCCAGCCGGCGAAGAACCCGCCGACCCGGCTGGGGATCGCGTAAACCTTCAACCCGGCCGACCGGGCCAGCGCCACCTTGCCCGGGTAATCGGAGGTGTGGCTCTCCAGGACGCTGATGCAGACGCTGTCGGCGCCGATCCGGCGCATCGCTTCGAAGTCGGCCCGGAGCTGCTTCGGCTGCCAGACGAAGGGGTCGCCGTCAAGGTAGTACATTGAAATTTCGGGCTTCTTTTTCATTTTTATTCCTTTTTGGTTGACGGGAGCGCGGCCGGGTTCGGTAAAAACTTCTTTTCGTGGAAATTATAGCACCGCGGGTCAACGCGGGACAATCCGGGGACGTAAAGTAAGGGGGCGTGAATACGCCGGTTATTCGAGGCCGGTCCAGTAAACCCGTTCCGGTCCGACCGACTTGTAGTGGAAGCCAAACTCTTCCGGGGTGCCGGTCGCCACGTGTCCGTCGGCGAAGAGAAAACTGGCCCGTCCGTGATGGCGGTTGTAGTCGACCTGGTTTTCGGTCGTCCGGCCGCCGATGCTCCAGGGCGGGCCGGCCACTTCGCCCAGGTAGACCAGGGAATCGAGCTTGCGGCGGCTTCGAAAGAGGTTGCGGCCGGCCAGGTCCCGCCAGCCCGGGTGGTTGAGGCCGTAGTGGCGGTGGGAAGCGGTTGATGTCGGGCAGAAGAAGTGGCCGCAGGAATTGATCCGTTCGGCCGACGCCGCGGGATCTCCATTCAGCTGGATGTCGAGATAGGGGGCCAGCTGGACGGCCCAGGCGCCGCGCCGGTGGCCGGCGGCATCCCAGTCGCCGCAGGGAGGCCGGCCATCCCAGTCGGCCAGGTACTTCTGGAAGGCGGCGCCCAGGTGACGCAGGTTGTTGAGACAGGCGACCTGGCGGGCATTGCGCTGCGCCCGGAGCAGGACCGGCAGCATCAGGAACAGCAGGCAGATGATAATGACCACGAGCGCCAGGGATTCGACCGGGGTGATGGCGCAGCGGAGCTGGCTCTCTTTTTTTTTGTATTCCAGGTCCGATATCATTTTCCTGCTTATTTGACCCGCCGGCCCCGCTTTTATCAAACGCCCCCGGCGGCACCGGCGGCCATATTTGGCCGCCGGGCGCGTCTTTTGTTCAGTTGGCGGCTTCCAGTCGCATCGTCTTGAGTCCGGCGGCGGCCGCGGCCGGGTCAGCCGGCCCGGTGAAGTAGACCGGGCTCTCGGTCAGCCGCAGGCCGGCCGGCTCGATCTGGTTGCCCATCAGGTCGTAGAAGCTGAAGCCGGCCGGCGGGACCGCCTTGAAGACCTTCGCCTCGGTCACCCAGAAGAAGCCGGCCGTCCCGGCCGCCTTCCGGTAGAGGTGGGCGGTCACCGTCTTGTCCAGTTCCAGGGCCCCCTGGTAGCGGCCGCCGTCCAGGAAGTGGCTGGCGATCGAGAGGCCGACCGCGTTGGCCCGCAGACTGCCGTCGTACTCCACCAGCTCCTTGCCGCCGCCGGCCCAGCGGGTCGGCTGAGAGGGGCCGCAGTTGGCGAAGCGGGCGAAGTAGTAGAAGTACTTCTCGATGCCGCCGACCGACATCGAGCTCAGGTAGGTCCGCACGTCGCTTACCGCGTTGGCCTGCCGGGTGCCCTGCAGGAGCTGCCAGTACTCCTTCTCCTTGACCGAGTCAAAGTTGGGCAGGCTGGTGAAGGAGGTGGGGCCGGTCGAGCCAACCTCGGTGTTCCAGCCGGGGCGGCCGACTTCCTTCAGGAAGGTGGCGAAGTCCGGGTTGGCGTGGCCGTAGAAGTGGACCGAGACGATGTCAAAGTTCTCCGGTGGGCAATTCTTGACCACCGGGTCGTAGAAGGTCCGTTTGAAGCCGCCCCCGGAGAAGCCGATTACCTTCGCCTGCGGGTTGGCCCGCCGGATCTCGCGGCTGGCTATTCTCAAGGCTTCGGCGTAATGCTCCGGCTGCTGGTAGAGGGCGTTCGGCTCGTTGTCGATCTCCCAGTGATTGACATAGGGCTTGTAATGGGAGGCCAGGGCGTAGATGAAGTCGCCCCAGGCCTTGAAATATGCGGCCCGCTTCGCCGGCTCCCAGGCCGCCCCGCCGGTCGGGCAGACGTAATCCTTGAGCCAGGGGATGGTCTCCCGCCCCTGGCTGAGGGTCTGGAGCAGGATCATCATATTGGCCCGGTCGGCGTTCCGGACCGCCTCGTCGAAGAAGAGATACTTCCCCTGGGCCTCCGGTTCGACCCGGTACCAGCGGGCCAGCGATTTCGAGATGACCCAGTTGAAGTTGGCCCGCTTCAGGATATCCAGGTGGTAGGGTGTGAAACCCATGTCCACGCCCAGGGTGCCGGCCGGGTATTTTTCGTTCAGGTGGGGGTTGGCCGGCAGGACCGAGTAGACCAGCTCCGAGAGGGCCTCGCCCAGGGTGAAGGTGGTCCGGAAGAGGCCGCGCTTGCCCGCGTAAAGGTTGAAGGCGGCCCGGCCGCCGGCGACCTCCTGGCGGCCGCGGTCCACCACCTGGCCCCAGAAGTCCACCGTCTGGTAATCGACCGCGGCATTACCGCCGCCGCCGGAAACCAGCAGCTCCACCCGGGCCGGCTCCCGCTCGTAGAAGACGTTGCCCGGCGTGGCCGAGAGCCAGCCCACCTCCCGGGGCGTGCGCGGCTGGAAGGGGGCCGCCGCCCCCTCCTGCAGCTGGACCGCGTCCAGCCAGACCACCGCCGGTCGGTCGTCGGTGGTCTGGGGGTTGATGACCAGTGTGTAGAGGAAGCCGGGCCGGTTGAGCAAGCGGCCGCTGACGGTGAAGCGTTGCCACTCGTTCGTCAGGTTGACCGCGGCCGCGAGTCCGGCCGATGAATAGTTTTTGAGATCTTCCGAAATCCCGTTCAGGTAGGCCCGCAGGGCCAGCGGTCGGTCGGCCCGGGCCGCGAAGCTCAGCGTGTAGTCACGGCCGGCCGGTACCCGGTAGAGCTTGGTCTCCACCCCGAACCGGAGGTCGTTGGCCGGCACCTCCAGCCGCAGCGCGTAGCGCCCCTCGGCCGGACCGCTGCCGTCCAGGTTGGTTGGCCACAGCACCGGCGTGGCCGAACCGTACCACTTACCCCAGCCGGTGAAGCCGGCCTCGAAGCCGCCGTTCTCCAGGTAGTTGCCGCTCCGGGCCGGCGGCGTATCCTCGGTTACCAGTTCCACGATCTCACTGGCGAACTTGGGCACCTTGTTGGCCTCGGTGGTGATGAAAAGGCCCTGCAGGATGTAGCCCTGGCTCTGCCGGGCGCCGGTGTCGGCCACCAGCGCGGAGGGGAAGTAGCGCAGGGTGACCTGGTCGGCCGGCTCGTTGATCTCGAAGGTTTCGGCCACCGTCCAGTCGAAGCGGACGATGCGCAGCGGCTTGGTGATATCGCCCAGGGTCGCCTCCATCTTGCCCCGGTAGAAGTTCTTGACGTAGAGGCGGTAGTGGCCCAGCGGCAGGCTCCGGCCGAGCGGAATCTTGACCACGATCGGCGCCGGCAGCGGGCCGGTCCCGGGATAATTGAAGGCAAAGGAGACTCCGGGCGCCGACCGCCATTCCTTTGGGTCTCCGATGAACTTGCCGCCGCCCAGGTTCATTTTCTGCAGCTCCTCGCCGGTCCAGAGGCGGGTAAAGCTGAAGCGCCCCTGCTGGCTGAAGGCCGGCGCGGCCGACAGGGCGAAGAGCAGGAGTCCAACCAGCCAGGTCCGCTTAAGCATGCGATCCTCCCGTTAGTGTTTTTTATTTTGAGGAGGCCGGAACCGGGACCGGCCGGGTCCACTCGAACTGGTCGCGGACCTTGCCCTGGTCGTCCTTGACCGTGAAGGAAATCCGGTTAACGCCGACGTCCACCACCACGTAATGGTAGAACTCGCCGGCGTACCTTTTTCGGAAGGGGGCCCCGCAGGTTCCATTGATCACCTGGTAAACCCCCTCGGGCCGGCTGCGGTTGTAAAGATGCTCGTGGCCACAGAGATAGGCCGGCACCCGATACTTCACCAGGCGGGTCCAGAAGGAGTCCCGCTCGGCCGGATACTTGTCGAGGGAAGCACCCTGGTGGGGACCGACCGGGTAGGCCGGATCGTGGCCGAAGACGAAGATATGCGTCTGGCGGGACGAGGCCAGCTGGCCGTCCAGCCAGGCGGTCTGTTCCGGCAGGAGGCGGTGGGGCGTATCCGGGTTGACGGTGTCCAGGCAGATGAAGCGGGCGATGTCGTAATCAAGGGAGAAGGCGGTCTTCTGGCCTCTGGCCGGACCGTTGTCCGGGTTGGAGGCGAAGGCCTCCCGGAAGAGTTCCTGGTGCCTGCGGCCGCCCTTCATCTCGTGGTTGCCGGGTATCACGTAGACGGGGATGCCCGCCTCGTAGACCGGCCGCATGGTCTCCTTCCAGGTCCGGTACTGGTTCCGGATCGTCTTTTCGTTCAATTTTTCTCCGCCGCTGATGGTATCGCCGCCGAAGACGACCAGGGCCGGTTTTTCGGCCGTAACCAGCTGGGCGATCCGCCCCAGTACCTCGACGTTGACCGGCGTGTCGGAGGAGGTTCCCCGGCTGTCGGCCAGCGAGACGAAGCGGAAATCGGCCCGGGCTTCGGCTGAAAGCAAGAGCGTCAGGAGCAGGGCGAGGCCGAAACGGGCCAGTTGTTGGTTCATTCTTCTCATGAGCTTCCCGGGTTAGAGTGGAGGCGGTCCGGTCCCGTCAAGGGTCCGGACCGCCCTTTTCATTCAGTCCAGTTCCGGCTTGGCCCACTGGCCCCAGCTGTTGAAGTAGGGCATCTTGGTCGGCTTCTCGTACTGGAAGGCCTTGTCCGGCAGGATGTCGTAAACCGCCAGGCCGGCACCCGGGGCATAGCCGCCGCCCATGGTGCCCGGGGCCACGAGGTACCAGGTCTTGTTCTCCTTCCAGCTGGCCAGCCAGCGGTGCATGTGGCCGCTGAGCTCGGCGAAGACCCCGTACTTGTCGTAAAGGGCGCGCAGTTCCGGACCGCCCTCCTTGATGTACCAGCCGACCAGCGGGCTCTTGTTGGGGTGGCTGGTGATGTGGGTGAAGGTGACGATCCGGTTCTTCTTGGCGGCCGCCTTGGCCATCTCCTTCTCCAGCCAGGCCAGCTGCTCCGGGCTCACCTTGC
>JAKJFK010000101.1 GCA_022704925.1 candidate division TA06 bacterium
GGCTTCCATCGTGCGGTGGATGACATATTCCGGCATGGCACAGTTGACTTCGCCAGCCAATTCTATAAACCGCGTTGACATATTGTATTCGCGGGCTTTCCACGAAAGATAGAACGGGTCTATGGGTATGCAGTGTCCGCCCAGGCCCGGCCCCGGATAAAAGGCCTGGAAGCCGAAGGGCTTGGTCCGGGAGGCCTCGATCACCTCCCAGACGTTAATGCCCATCCGATCAAAAAGCATTTTCATTTCGTTGACCAGCGCGATGTTGACGGACCGGTAGATGTTCTCGAGCAGCTTGGTCGCCTCGGCCACCCGGGTGGAGGAGACCGGAACGGTCCGTTCGACGATGGCGGAGTAAAGCCGCAGACCGTGCTCCCGGCAGGCCGGGGTCACGCCGCCCACCACCTTGGGTATGTTGCGGACGCTGAAGGCGTCATTGCCGGGATCCTCCCGTTCCGGAGAGTAAACCAGGTAGAAATCACGGCCGACCCGGCGGCCGCCCGCCTCCAGGATCGGCCTGAGGACCTCGTCGGTGGTGCCCGGGTAGGTAGTCGATTCCAGGGAGACCAGTTTCACCGAATCCAGGCTATCGGCTATATACCGGCCGGCCCGCTCCACGTAACTTATGTCCGGTTCCCGGTTGGCGGTCAGGGGGGTCGGCACGCAGATGACGACCGCGTCGATTTCCCGAAGCCGTTTCATATCAACGGTGGCCGAAAATTTGCCGGCATAAGGAGTCCAGAGCGTAGCTGGGATGTGCTTGATATAAGTCTTCCCTTCGCAAAGCCGGGCCACCTTTTCGGCGTCGGTATCGAAACCGGTGACCGGAAAACCGGCCCGGAGAAAGTTAACCGCCAGCGGAAGGCCGACGTAACCCATGCCGATAACACCAATCCGCGCTTTCCGGCTTTTAATTTTTTCTTTAAGGGTCATCGCTTCTCCATAATTGGGGAAAGGGCTTGTTTGGCGTTTTCACTTCAGGCCGACGACGACCGCCCCTGGAGTGCCGAATCAATCAGGGCGGCCAGGTTGTCGGCCGGCACGTCCGACTGAATGGTTATGCCGTTGCTGAATATATACCCGCCGCCGCGGCCCAGGAGGTCCATCAGCCGCCGGGCCTCGTCCCGCACCTGGCCGGGGCGGCCATGGACCAGCAGGTCCTGGGTGGGAAAGCCGCCGCAGAAGGTCAGATCCCGGCCGAACTCCCGTTTCAGGCGCAGAACGTCCATCGCTTCCGGTTGAACCGGGTGAAGAATGTCGCAGCCCAGCTCGATCAGGTCGGGAATGATCGGCCAGATATTTCCGTCGGAATGGTGAAAGATAATCTTGCCGGCGGCCCGGGCCGGCCGATAAATCAAGTCCAGCCGGGGTGTGATAAAGCGGCGCCAGGATTCCGGCGAGATCAGAAGCGAACGCTGGGTGCCGTAATCGTCGCTCAAAGCCACACCGTCGAATTCAAAACGTTCCAGCAGAATTCCCAGGGTGTCCAGCAGGTAACCGGTTATCCCGTCCAACAACTCCTCGACAAAACCGGGGTGGAGGGCCAGGTCGAGCAGAAGGTCCTCCAGGCCGCGCATGAAGGCGGCCCGTTCCCAGAGGTCGCCCAGCCAGAGAATGGTAAACTGGGAACGGCGGCGCCGGGACCAGGCACCGATATCTTCAAAACGCCAGGCCGCGGCCGGGTCGGGAAAACGGTAACCGGAGAGATCCGGGCCGGAGAGCGCCGGCCGGATGGGTGCGCCCCGATCAACCGGGCTGGTGCTCCAGGTGACCCCGAATTCGTCCCGGGCGGTGGGGCCGAATTCGGACGGGTCGGCATAGAGGGGTTTCAGCTTCCGGCAGCTGCCCATCCGGAGCGGCAGGCACAGCCTCTCTTCCAGGGGAGACCCGTAGATTGACTCGGCCCGGCGGCGCGCCGGCGGGGTGAAATCGAAGTAGTAGGGAACCGCTTCCGTTTCCCGGTGAGCGATCGCCGAGGCAACCCAAGCCTTGTCCGGACCCATGACCGATAGCGATGCGATTTCCGAGGCCTCAACGGGGCGATCCCGGTCCGGGCCCCGGTCAACCCAGCGGCTCCACGCTTTGACCGGTTTTCCGGTACTTCAAGCCGCAGGAACAGGCGGCGGTCCGCTTGCCGCGGAAATCAAGCTTCAGACCGCATTCGCACATCCAACCCGTCACCTTCGCCGGAACCCCGGTGACCAGGGCGTAATCGGGCACGTCCCGGGTCACCACCGCCCCGGCGCCCACGAAGGCGTAGCGACCGATGGTGTGGCCGCAGACCACCGTGCAGTTGGCTCCGAGGCTGGCCCCGCGCCGGACCAGCGTTCGGCGCAGCTCGTTCATCCGGGGGATGGCGCTGCGCGGGTTGAGCACGTTGGTGAAGACCATCGAGGGACCGCAGAAAACATAATCCTCGAGTTCCACTCCTTCGTAAACGGACACGTTGTTCTGTATCTTGACCCGGTCGCCCACGTTGGCGTTGGGGCCGATGACCACGTTCTGGCCGATCCGGCAGTTGCGGCCGACCCGGGAACCCCGGATCAGGTGGGAAAAATGCCAGATGACCGTGCCGGCGCCAACCTCGACTCCCTCGTCAACATAGGCCGAGGGGTGCACGGTATAAGGCCGGACGGTTTTCATCTCGGCCGCGGGGGCCGGGGGCGCGGTCAGGGCCGACTGGCAGCGGTCCAGGATCCGGAGCACCCGGAGGCCCTCCCGGCCATCGGTGCGGGGCGGCTGCCGGTCCGCCAGGCGCTGCAGAAAGTGTTCCGCCTCGCAGCGCAGCGGTTCGGTCATCTCGAGCGGCACCGGTTCGGCCGAGGCCTTGAGGGCGGTCGGGATCCGGTCTTCCCAGGCGACCCGGTGATGGTAAAGGAAAAGTTTCTCCTCGGTGGCGTCATCAAAGAGGGCCATCTTCTCGCTGCCGGCCACCACCAGCTTCTGTTCCTTGTAGGGATGGAGCCAGGATACGAAGATGTGAGCCTGGGCGCCGCTTTGAAAGGTGAAGTGGGTCAGGGTGAGGTCGAAGATCTCGGGCTGCAGGTAAGCCGCCCCGCGGCAGGTGACCTGGGTCGGCTCCTCGTTGAGCAGGGCGAGCATGACCGAGATGTCGTGGGGGGCAAAGGACCAGAGGATGTTCTCCTCGGTCCGGATGCGGCCGAAATTGAGCCGGTTGGAGTAAAGGTAGTTGATCCGGCCCAGGACCCCCTGGTTGATCAACTCCTTGAGCTTGATGACGGCCGGGTGGTAATTCAGAATATGGCCGATCATCAAAACCCGGCCCCGTTCGCCGGCCAGGCGCACCAGTTCCTCGCCTTCCTCGACCTTGAGGGCCAGCGGCTTCTCCACGAAGACGTCCTTGTCGCGAAGCAGGGCGGTCCGGGCCAGCTGGTAATGGGTCACCGCCGGGGCGGCGATAACCACCGCCGACAGGGACGGATCGGCCAGGACGGCCTCGAAATTATCCAGGATCGGTTCGGGATAGGCGTCGGCGAACTTGGCCCGCAAGGCCGGGTTTATCTCGCAGATAGCGCCCAGGGCGCCCAGCTCATGAAAGACCCGAACCAGGTTCTTGCCCCAGTATCCGGCCCCGACCACCGCCACCCTCGGCACACCCTTGACCCGGACTTCTTGTTCATTCATGAATAGGCGTCCCCTCTTTCCGGGTAAGCTCCCGGAAGCGATCCAGGAGTTTCTGGGTCATCGGCCCGGGGCGGCCGGAACCGATAACCCGGCCGTCAATCTTGGAGACCGCGACTATCTCGGCCGCAGTCCCGGTCATGAAGACCTCGTCGGCGTTAAAAAGCTCGTGCCGGGTAAAGGGAGTCTCCCGGGGCTGCAACCCGGCCGCGTCGGCCAGACCCAGCACCACCTGGCGGGTGATGCCATCCAGAACGCCCAGGTAGATGGGCGGGGTAACCAGGTCACGGCCACGCACCAGGAATATGTTGTCGCCGGTGCATTCCAGAACCAATCCCTCCTGGTTCAGCATCAGGGCTTCGTGAACCCCGGCGTTGAGGCCCTCGATCTTGGCCAGGATGTTGTTGAGGTAATTCAGCGACTTGATGGCCGGATTCAGAGCCTCGACCCCGTTGCGCCGGGTCGGCACCGTGATGATTTCGATCCCCTTTTCATAAAATTCCGGGGGGTAAAGCTGAATCCGGCTGGCGATGATGAAGTAGGTGGCCCGGGCGCACTTGTTCGGATCCAGGCCCAGGTCGCCCTTGCCCCGGGTGACGACCACCCGGATGTAGGCGTCGCGGAGATTGTTGGCCCGCAGCGTCTCCAGGATCCGGAGCGCCATCTCCTCGGGCGGAATCGGGATCTTCAGCAGGATGGTCGCGGCCGACCGGTAAAGGCGCCGGACGTGCTCGTCCAACTTGAAGACCAGGCCATGATAGGCCCGGATGCCCTCGAAGACACCGTCCCCATACAGGAGACCGTGGTCAAAAACGGAAACCTTCGCCTCCGATTCCGGAAGCATCTTGCCGTCAAGGTAGATCAGAAGTCCCATGTTACCTTCCCCTGCCTCGGGTGATTTAAAAACCCGGCCTGAAGCCGGGCTGCGGGGGCCGAACCGGGCCGCCGCCGGTGATGTTGCGTTCCTTAACTGAAGAATACCTATGTAATTTTACCATTTTTCAGGGAAATGACGCGAGATGAAAGAAGCGCGGCGATTTCCGGGTTGTGGGTGGCGATGATGAAGGCGGTGCCGTGTTCCCGGTTAAGATCGCGGAAGAGCTGGAGGCAGTTCTCGGCATTCTGGCGGTCCAGGTTGCCGGTCGGTTCGTCGGCGAAGACAAAGTCGGGCCGGTTCACCAGGGCGCGCCCGATGGCCACCCGCTGCTGTTCGCCGCCGGAAAGTTCCGAAGGACGGGCATCCAGGCGGTCGGCCAGGCCGAGTCTCTCCATCAGGTTAACCGCGCGCAAGCGGGCCTCGGCCGAATTCCGGCTCCGGCCGCCGATCAGGCCGGCCAGCATCACGTTTTCCAGCAGGGTGAACTCCGGCAGCAGGTTGAAGAACTGGAAGACGAACCCGAAATGGCGGTTGCGCAGGAGCGATTTCTCCCGGTCGGAAAGGCCGGAAAGAGGGCGGCCGTCAAACCGGACCTGGCCGCCGGTCGGCTCATCCAGACCGCTCAGCAGGTTAAGCAGGGTGGTCTTGCCGCTGCCGGAGGGGCCGAGCAGGAGCGTGATCTCCCCCGGGCGCAGGCTGATATCCACCCCGTCCAGGGCCCTGACCCGGCTCTGGCCGTCGCCGAATATCTTCTGCAGTCCGATTCCGGTCAGTTCCATGGGGCTACTCGGAGCGAAGGGTTACCGCCGGGGCCACCCGGGAGGCCTCCTGGGCCGGAAAGATGGAGGCCAGCAGGGCGATCGAAAAGGCGGACAGCACGATCCAGAGAACGTCGGTTCCCCGGACCTGGATCGGCAGGTAGGAGAGGTCGTAAACGTAGCCGGGCAGCTTGATGAGACGGTAGCGGTCTCCCAGATAGGCCAGCGAAAGGCCCACCCCGAGACCGCCCAGGATTCCCCAAAGACCGGTCAGGAAACCCATCCAGAGGAAGATCGCCCGGATGCCGCCGCGGCTGACGCCCAGGGAACGGAGCGTCCCGATTTCGCGGCTCTTGCGCCAGACCGTCATCATCAAGCTGGTGGCGATGTTGAATCCGGCGACCATGACAATCAGGATCAGGATGGCCGCCATGGCGCGCCGTTCCAGGGCCAGGGCCCCGAAGAGGGCCTGGTTGCGGTCTATCCAGGACTCCACCTTGTACTCCGGCCCGAGCTCCCGGCTGATCCGGCGGGCCGTTTCGCTGGCCGCGTAGATGTCGGCCACCTTGACTCCGAGGGCCTCCGGCCGGCTCCCGCGCGGAAAGAGGGCGCCGCCCCGCTCCAGGGGCAGGTAGGCCAGGCTGGCGTCAAAATGGTAGAGCCCGGTCTGGAAGCGCCCGGTCACCGGCAGGCGCCCGGGCAGCATGCCGAACCCGGTTATCACCTGGAGCTGGTCGCCGGGGCCGGCCCTCAGGCTCCGGGCCAGTTCAGCCCCCAGGACGAGGCCGGGATCGGGCCGGGCCGGATCGAGATACTTGCCGAAGCCGGTCACGGCGTCCTCCCGCTTGAAATCAACCGCCCGGACCAGGACCGCGATCATGTATTCCCGCGAACGCAGGATGGCCTGCGTCTCGGAAAAGGGGGAGACGGCCAGCACCTCCGGAACTGCCTGCAGCCGACGCTCCAGGGCCGCCAGCTCGCCGGACCCGGCCGGAAGCTGGATCGTCACCGCCGGCTGGACCCCGATGATCTTGCGCTTGAGGTCGCGGTCGAAACCGTTCATCACGCCCAGGACCAGGATCAGGCAGGCCACCCCGACC
>JAKJFK010000102.1 GCA_022704925.1 candidate division TA06 bacterium
ACCCGGCCGCCCTCGGTTCGATCGTGGCCGAGGTGCGGAAACTGCTGGGCCGCGTCCCGATCTACGGCGTCTGCCTCGGCCACCAGATCCTGGGCCAGGCGGTGGGCGGCCGCACCTACAAGCTGAAGTTCGGCCACCACGGCGGCAACCACCCGGTGCGCGACCTGACCGGCGGCCGGGTGATGATCACCGTCCAGAACCACGGCTTCTGCGTTGACGCCGAGACCCTGCCGGCCGGGATCCGGATTACCCACCTCAATCTGAACGACGAGAGCCTGGAGGGGATGGAAAGCCGGGAGGAACGTTTCGCCTCGGTCCAGTTTCACCCGGAGGCCGGGCCGGGTCCGCACGACGCCCGGGTCTTCTTCGAGCGCCTCCGCCAGGGATTCTGAGCCCGGAGGCCGTTTTCCGCCGGCCGCCCGGCCCCTTCCGCCCTTACCGGCCCAGTTCCGCCTTGATTTCAGCCAGCATCTTCTCCAGCCGCCGGCCGTATTCGATGTAGTTGCGGTAGCGGATTTCGTCGCTCGAGGTCACCGCCGCGTCGTGGAAGACCACGGCCATGTGCGGCTCGATCGAGAAGCCGCCGTCGTAACCGGTCTTGAGCAGGTCGGTCAACGTTTCGCGCACGTAACCCTTTCCCTCGCCCGGGAAGGTGTAGACCTCCTTGCCGTCTTTCAGGTAGTCGTCCTTGACGTGGACGTACTCGATGTAGGGGCGGACGTTCCGGTAGAACTCCCAGGCGTCCTGCTTGCGGTAGGGGGGCCGGCCGCGCACGTCGTCGTGGACGGGCGGGTTGCCGGTGTCGTAAACCAGTTTCAATGACGGGCTGGGAATGGCCTCCAGGAGGCGCAGGGTGTGCTCGTAGGAGAGGGCGCCCCAGCCGGAGCAGTTTTCGTGCAGGCAGACCACGCCGCCGTCTTCGGCCATCCGGACGATCTCCCGGATCCGCTTGATGGCCTCGGCCGACCAGTCCCGGTCGAGCACCTCGGGCGGCACCGCGAAACTCATGATCCGGATGAAGCGGGTGCCCAGCTTCTTCAGGCGCGGGATGGCCTGCTTCATCTCCGCGTAGCTGCTGTCGGGCGGCTCGGTGATCTTTTTGGCCCAGTTGGCGATGCCGCTGCCCAGGCAGCTGACCGTGATCCCGGCCGCGGCCAGCTTTTCGGCCACCGCTTCGAACTCGGCCTGGCCGATCAGGGTGATGTTTTGATCGCCAATGGCCCGGGTCTCGATGTGGCGCCAGCCCAGTTCCAGGGTAGCCCGGATCTGGGTTTCGATATCCTTGCCCGCCTCGTCGGCGAAACCGGAAAAAAACATGCGGCCTCCTTTTTTCTTAGTTTTTTGAATGACGACGGAGGGGCGGGAAGTCCCTCCCGCGAAAATCCGCGGCCGCCTGAAAGTTTATCAGGATTGGCCGGCGGCGTCAAGAACGGCCACGGACGCGGCGGTCCGAACCTTTCTCCTGCTTTGACACCGCCGGTCTTTTTTGATACTATTTAGGTGAATTTTCCTTAATTGGGCGGAGGCCTGTTTAAAAATGAGCGGATTCGATCGTTTTACAAACCAGGTGCGCCGGATGCTGGACATGGCCCGGGACGAGGCGATCCGTTTCGGGCAGATCGAGATCGGCACCGAGCATCTCGTGCTGGCCATGCTGCGCGACGGCCAGGGGGTGGCGGCCGCGGCCCTCACCAGCCTGGGCTACGACCTCGATTTCCTGCGCCTGGAGATCGAGAAGGTCATCGCCGTCGGGCCGGCCCTGCGCATTGACGGACCGCTGCCGCTGAGCCGCCGGGCCAAGCGGTCGCTGGAACTGGGCGTCGAGGAGGCGCGCCAGTACGGATTTAACTATATCGGGACCGAGCACATCATTCTCGGGATCCTGCGCGAGGGGGAGAACCAGGCCAGCGCGGTGCTCGGCCGGCTCAACCTGACCCTGGAACGGAGCCGCAAGGCCATCTACGAGCTGGTCAAGCCGCCGCTCCAGGGCGGCGAGACGGCCGCCCGGAGCAAGACCCCGGCCCTGGACTCCTTCGGCCGGGACCTCACCCGGATGGCCCGCGACGGCCGGTTGGACCCGGTCATCGGCCGGGCGGCGGAGATCGAGCGCCTCGTCCACGTCTTCTGCCGTCGCCGCAAGAACAACCCGGTGCTGGTGGGCGAGGCCGGGGTGGGCAAGACCGCCATCGTCGAGGGCTTCGTCCAGGCGATGGTGGAGGGGCGCCTCCCGGAGGCGGTTGAATCGCGCCGGGTGGTGATGCTTGACCTGGCCGCCCTGGTGGCCGGGACCAAGTACCGGGGCGAGTTCGAGCAGCGCCTCAAGACGGTCCTGCAGGAGGTGGTGGAGAACCAGGTGGTCATCTTCGTGGACGAACTGCACACCCTGATCGGCGTCGGCGGGGCCGAGGGGGCGATGGACGCCTCCCATATCCTCAAGCCGGCCCTGGCCAGCGGCGAGATCCAGTGCATCGGGGCCACCACCATGAACGAGTACCGGAAGCACATCGAAAAGGACGCCGCCCTCGAGCGGCGTTTCCAGGCGATCTTCGTGAGCCCGCCGGACACCGGCCAGACGATGGAGATCCTCAAGGGGCTGCGGCCGCGTTACGCCGAGCACCACCGGGTCGAGATCAGCGACACGGCCCTCTGGGCGGCCGTCCAGCTTTCGGACCGTTACATCGCCGGCCGCTTCCAGCCGGACAAGGCCATTGACCTGCTCGACGAGGCCTGCGCCTCGGTCCGGCTGCGGGCGGTCCGGCTGCCGGACAACCTGCGCCGGATGGAAGCCCAGCTCAAGGCCCTGACCGAGAAGCGCGAGAAGGCGACCCGCGATCTGGATTACGAGACGGCCATCAGCCTGCGCGAGCAGGAGAAGACCGAGCGGGTCGGTTTCGACCTGCTCAAGAAACGCTGGCGCCTGTCAATTTCACCCACCGAGGGCGTGGTGACCGAGCAGGACATTTCCGAGGTGGTCAGCCGCTGGACCGGCGTGCCGGTCCGGCAGATCTCCGAGGACGAGGGGGCCCGCCTGCTTCACATGGAGGAGGAGCTCCAGCGCCAGGTCATCGGCCAGTCCGAGGCCGTCTCGGCCGTCTGCCGGGCAATCCGCCGGTCGCGCACCGGCATCAAGGACCGGCGCCGGCCGGTCGGGTCCTTCCTCTTCCTGGGGCCGACCGGGGTGGGCAAAACCCTGCTGGCCCGGGTGCTGGCCGGCTTCCTCTTTGATGACCAGGAGGCCCTGATCCAGATAGACATGAGCGAGTACATGGAGCGTTTCTCGGTCTCCCGCCTGATCGGCGCCCCGCCCGGGTACGTGGGCTACGAGGAGGGCGGCCAGCTGACCGAGCGGGTGCGCCGTCGCCCCTACTCGGTCATCCTCTTCGACGAGTTCGAGAAGGCCCATCCGGACGTCTACAACCTGCTGCTTCAGATCCTGGAGGACGGCCACCTGACCGACAGTTTCGGCCGCCGGGTGGACTTCCGCAACACCATCCTGATTCTGACCTCGAACCTCGGCACCGGTTCGCTTCAGGAGACCGCTTCGGTCGGCTTCGTCAGCGACGGCGGCCAGCCGGCCGATTACGAGCAGACCCGGCAGCTGCTCAAGAACGAGGCCGAACGGGTCTTCCGGCCCGAGTTTCTTAACCGGCTTGACGAAATGGTGGTCTTCCGCAGTTTGACCGACCGCGACGCGGCCGCCATCGTGCGGCTGGAGGTCGACCGGGTCCTGGTCCGGCTCCGGGAGCAGGGACTGGGGATCAGCCTTTCGGAGTCAGCCTTCCGCTTCCTGGAGCGGGAGGGTTTTGATCCGAAGCTGGGCGCCCGGCCATTGCGGCGGGCCATTACCCGCCACCTGGAGGACCGCCTCTCCGAGGAGATGCTTTCCGGCCGGCTGCGGACCGGCGGCCGGGTTCGGGTAGGCATGGAGCGCAGCGGCCGCCGTCTCTCCTTCGATATCGAGCACCCGGCCGCCGAAACGATCGGGACAGCCCATTGAGGCGCCCCGGCCGCGGCCGGCGTTGGAGCCAGGGACCGTTTTCCGGCCCGGTTAAAACATGGCGGATTTGATGATCAAGGTCGCGGTGGTGGGCGCGGGACACATGGGCAGCGGACATATCCGGGCCTACCGTGCCTGCGCCGGGGCCCGGCTCCGCTATGTCTGCGAGCCCGAGGAGGCGCGTGGCCGTAGCGCGGCCGAGGCGGCCGGCGCCGGCTGGGCCGCCGATTACCGGCAGGTCATCGACCAGGTGGACGCGGTCAGCGTGGCGGTTCCCACCAACCTTCACTTCCGGGTGGCCTCCGATTTCCTGGCCGCCGGCAAGGCCGTCCTGCTGGAGAAGCCGATCGCCGACCGGCTTGAGGATGCCGAGGCCCTGGTCCGGATGAGCCGGGAGCGGGGCGCGGTCCTGCAGGTGGGTCATATCGAGCGCTTCAACCCGGCCGTCCGGGAACTGCGCCGCCGGCTCCGGGATCCGCGCTACCTGGAGATTCACCGGCTGGGCACCTTCAAGGGGCGGGGTGTCGAGGTGAGCGTCGTCTCCGACCTGATGATCCACGACATCGACCTGGCGCTGGACCTGGTCGACCGGCCGCTGCTGGAGGTGAGCGCCCTGGGCATGGCCGCCTTCACCGCCACTCCGGACATCGCCACCGGCCGCCTGGTCTTCGAGGGCGGCCGGGTGGCCAACCTCACCGCCAGCCGCATCAGCGACAAGAGCCTGCGGAAGGTGCGCGTCTTCGAGATGGACTGTTACTGGTCGCTGGACTGCGAGCACCGGGAACTGGTCTGCTACCGGAAACGGCCCGAGTCCGACTGGCGCGGCAAGGCGCGGCCGACCCTGGCCGACCTGATCAGCCGGGAAGTCCTGGCCGTCGAGGCGGCCGATCCGCTCCAGCGCGAGCTTGAATCTTTCTTGACCGCGGTCCGGGAGGGCGGCCAGCCGGAGGTGACCGGCGAAGACGGCCGGCGCGCCCTCGAGGTCGCGTTGCAGATAGAGAAGTCGATCGCAAACAACCAGCCGGTTTCGTCCGGATTCTCCTAACCGGGGCTGTTTCCCGGATTGAAAGAAAGGATAGTGCAGAATAAGATGATCGAGCATGCCAGCCGGGAAGCCCGCTTTCCCCACGATTTCACCGCCAAGCACATTTTCCTCACCAAGGGCGTCGGCCGCGACAAGGAGAAACTGACCAGTTTCGAGCAGGCCCTGCGCAACGCCGGCATCGCGCCCTTCAACCTGGTCCACATCAGCAGCATCTTTCCGCCCGGCGCCCGGCTGATCACCCGGGAGCGGGGTTTGAAGATGCTCAAGCACGGCCAGATACTCTTCTGCGTCATGAGTCGGAACGAGACCAACGAGCCGCACCGCCTGATCACCGCCTCGCTGGGTCTGGCCATACCCAAGAATACCGAGAAGTACGGCTATCTCTCGGAATTTTCCGGGTTCGGGATGACCGACGAGCGTTCGGGCGATTATGCCGAGGACCTGGCGGCCACTATGCTGGCGACCATCCTGGGGGTCAAGTTCGACCCGGACAGCAGTTACGACGAGAAGAAGCAGGTCTGGCGGCTGAGCCGGGAGATCGTGCGCACCACCAACGTCACCCAGTCGGCCGTCGGTGACAAGAACGGCCGCTGGACGACGGTGGTGACGGCCGCCGTCTTTGTACTCTGAGCCGCCGTTTTCGACGGGGAGACCGGAGATGGAGATACCCTACACGTTTGCCGGCTGGCCGCCCCGGCGCCTGGAGGAGGCGCGGGCGGCCATCCTGCCGGTGGCTTATGACGCCACCACCTCTTACCGGTCCGGGACGCGTTTCGGACCCCAGGAGATCATCCTGGCCTCGCGTTTCCTGGAGATGTACGACGAGGCCCTCGGTCTGGAGCCCGGCGGTCCGGGCGTGGTCACCCTGCCCGAACTCTGGCCGGACCTGGCCTCGCCGGAGGCGGCCCTGCGGGAGGTCCAGGCTTACGTGGACGGACTGCTGGAGAAGAACCTTTTCCCGGTGGTCCTGGGCGGAGAGCATTCCATCACCTACGGCGCGGTCCAGGCTGTCCGGAAGTTCCATCCCGGCCTCTCGGTGCTGGTGCTGGACGCCCACGCCGACCTGCGCCAGGATTACCAGGGCACCCGCTACAACCATGCCTGCGTCAGCCGGCGCATCCTGGACCTGGGCGTGCCGGTGACTGTGCTGGGCGTCCGCTCGCTGCCGAGCGAGGACCTGCCGCTGCTGGAGTCGGGGAAGGAGCCGGGGCTGAACCTGGCCTGGGCCTCGCAGCTGAAGGCGGAGCCGGATTGGCTGGGCCGTTTCGGGGACCGCCTGACCGAGACGGTTTACCTTTCGATCGACCTG
>JAKJFK010000103.1 GCA_022704925.1 candidate division TA06 bacterium
ATCTCCGGCGGCTGGTAATTGTGGGCCAGGATGACCGCCCGCCGTTTTTCCTTCCAGGCCTGGATCTCGGAGACGATGTCGTTCATCTGGAGCCTATTCCGGCGGGTAGAAGACCAGCGCCGCGGCCGCCTTCAGGCCGCTTTCCGCGCCCAGGGAGGCCGGCAGCAGTTTGAGACGGGTAGTCAGGATCGGGAAGGAGTGCTTCTCGATCGAGGCCGCGATGGCCGCGAAGAGCGGTTCGCCCGCCTGGGCCACCCCGCCGCCGATGATGATCGCCTCGGGATTGAAGATGTTGACCAGGTTGGCCAGCATCACGCCCACGTAGAAGCCGGTCTCCTGCCAGACCCGGGCCGCGACCGGGTCGCCCTGCCGATAGGCGGCCGAGATGATCTTCGGGGTGATCTTTTTCGGATCGCCCCCGGCCAGCTTCAGGATCGGGCTGTCCGGGTTGCCCTTCAGGAGGCGGCGGGCCCGGGCCGCGATCCGGGCCGCCCCCACGTAACTCTCGACGCAGCCGGGCTTGCCGCAGCCGCAGATCGGCCCCCGGTAATTGATGATCTGGTGGCCCAGCTCCACGGCCGAGTACTCGCCGCCGCGCAGGAGCTTGCCGTTGACGACCACCCCGCCGCCCAGCCCGGTTCCCAGCGTGATGGCGATGATGTCCCGGAAGGGTTTCCCGGCTCCGAACTTGAACTCGCCCCAGGTGAAGGAGTTGACGTCGTTCTCCACCACTACCGGCAGGTGAAACTTCTTCTTGAATATCTCCGCCAGCGGCAGGTTGTCCCATTCCGGCAGGTTGGGCGCCAGGAAGACCGAGCCCCGGTTGTCGACCAGGCCGGGCGTGCCGATGCCGATCCCGGCCACTTCGCCCGGGGCCGTGCCCTCCAGCAGGCCGGCGACCGCCCCGGCCATGCGCTTGAGAACTTCGTCCCGTCCCTTCTCGCCGCCGGAGTCCACCTGCCCCTGGCTGATGATGCGGCCGGCCTGGTCCAGCCGTCCGTACTTGATGAAGGAACCGCCCAGGTCCAGTCCGATGGCCGTCTTCATTCCGGCTTCTCCTTCGGTTCGGTCTCGACCGCACCGGCCGCCAGTCCGGCCAGCCGGACCCCCGCCGCGCGGGCGGCCGCCAGCTCGCCGCCATCGGGACGGAACCGGGCCGCCACGGCCGGCAGCTCCATCTCGAAGCCGGCCTCCTTCATCTCCTGGGCGAAGCGCGGGATGATCTCCCGGTTCCAGCCGTAGGAGCCGAAGGCCAGCCACTGCTTCTTGCGGGGGCGCAGCCCCTTCAGGTAGGTGTAGAGGTCGGCCACCGAGGGAAGCGGCAGGTTGTTGAGCACCGGGGTTCCCAGGGCGACGGCCGCGGCCTCCAGCACCTCGGCGGCCACGTCGCTGCGGTTGCTGGCCTTGAGCGGCATGACGACCGTCTCCAGCCCGGCCGACTGCAGCCCCTCGGCGATCGACTCGGCCAGCAGGGCCGTGCTGCCCCACATGGTGTCGTAGGCGACCACCGCCTTCTCCCGGGTCCGCCCCGATGACCAGTCCCGGTAGGCCGCCAGGATCTTTTCGGGCCGCCGCCAGATGAGGCCGTGGCTCGGGCCGATGAGGCGGATGTCCAGCTTCATTTCGCCGATCCGGCCGAGCATCTTGGCCACCAGGTTGGAGTAAGGCATGATGATGTTGGCGTAGTACCGGGCCGCCTCTTCCATCAGGACCGCCTCGGGCACCTCGTCGTCGAAACGGGACCCGGCGGCGTAATGCTGGCCGAAGGCGTCGTTGGGCAGCAGGATGCCGTCCTCCGGCAGGTAGGTGAAGAGGCTGTCCGGCCAGTGGAGCATCGGCGCCTCGATGAACTGGAGGGTGCGCCGGCCCAGCGAAAGCGTGTCGCCGGTCTTGACCGGCTGGACCGGCAGGCCCGGCCCGAAGTACTTTTCGGCCCCTTCGATCCAGTGGCCGGTGGCCAGGAGGCGGGCCTTCGGGCAGTGGCGCAGGATCTCCAGGATGGCGCCTGAATGGTCCAGTTCCAGGTGGTTGGAGATGATGTAATCGATCTCGCCGGGCTTGACCAGGGCCGAGATATTCTCCAGGAGCCGGCCGGTGAACGGGCTCTTGACGGTGTCCACCAGGCACTTCTTCTCGTCCAGGATCAGGTAGGCGTTGTAACTGCTGCCCCGGCCGGTGCGGTAGCCGTGAAAATCGCGCAGGTTCCAGTCCACTGCCCCGACCCAGTAGATATCCTTGCCGATCGGTACGCCGGCCATCAGGCTCCCCCTTCTTCCGTTTTATCTTTAAGCTTTTTTTCCCCGACGGGCGCGCCGGGAAGTTCGCGCAGCGAGGTGTCCACCGGCTCCAGTTCAACCGTTTCGCGCCCGGTGCCGCCGGCGCCCAGTTCCTTCAGGTGGCGCACCCCGGGCATCAGCCGGCTGGCCCAGGAGCCGACCGCCTCGTTGTAGGCTCGGGCGGCCCGGTCCAGGTGTTCGCCCACCCTGGAAAGGTATTCGGAGAATTTTGCGAGCCGGTCGAAGAGTTCCTGGCCGGCGTCCAGGATGGTTTTGGCGTTCGCGGTGACCTCGTACTGCTGCCAGGTCGTGGCGACCGTGCGCAGCAGGCTGATCAACGTGGTCGGGGTCGCCAGCAGGACCCGGTTTTCCATGGACGACTCGATTAATTTCCGGTCCTGCTCCAGGGCGGCGCTGAAGAAGGATTCGCCCGGCAGAAAGAGGACCACGAAGTCCGGGCTCGGGTTAAACTGGTTCCAGTAGTTTTTGGAGCCGAGCTGGCGCGCGTGCAGGCGCACCGCCTCGGCGTGCCGGGTGAAGGCCGCCTGGCGCTTCTCCTCGTCGGCCGTTTCCATGGCGTCCATGTAAGCGGCCAGCGGCACCTTGGCGTCCACCACCACCGTGCGGTTTCCCGGCAGGCGGACGATCAGATCCGGCCGCTGCTTCCCCTCCTCGCCTTCCAGCGAGACCTGCTCTTCGAAATCGCAGTAGCGCGAAAGGCCGGCCACCTCCACGACCCGCCGCAGGGTGATCTCGCCCCAGCGTCCCCGTACCTGCGGACGCTTGAGGGCCGAGACCAGCTGGCCGGTTTCCTTCTGGAGGCCGTCGTGGGCCTTCTTCAGTTCCTCAAGGTGCTTGTTCAGGTTCCCGTACGCCTCGGCACGGTGGCTCTCCAGCTCCCGGAGCTGGACCTCGTATTTTTTGAGCGTCTCCTGGAGCGGCTTGACCACCGCCTCCACTCCCTCCTGCCGCTTGCTCAGGTCGCCCTTGGCCTCGGTTATCAGGTTCTCGAGGGTCTTTTTGGCCAGGTCCAGGAAGGCCTGGTTGTTGCTCTTGAGCGATTCGCCGGCCAGGGCGTTGAAGGTGTCGCTCAGCCGCTGCGAAGCTTCGGCCAGGAGGCGTTTCTCCTCGGCGATGTAGGTCTGCGCCTCGGCCAGCCGCGTTTCGGCGGCCACCCGGCCGCCCTGCTGGCCGGTCAGCTCGGCCTGGATCCGCTTGATTTCCTCATCCAGCCGGCCGGCCTGGCCGCGCCATTCGGCCAGCGCGCTTTCGGCGGCCGCGGCCCGGTTTTCGAGTTGCATCCGCTGCGCCTGGGTCCGGAGCTGACCGATCAGCCAGCCGATGACCAGGCCGATCAGCAATCCCGCCAGCACAGATAAAAGGTTCGGCATCAGCCCTTCCGGGTTCTTTTTACCGGTTTCGGTTTTTCCTTGAGAAAGGCCGCCTGGACCAGCTGCCCGGCCCGGGCCAGCGATATCTTTTCGGCCTCGGCCAGCGTCTTCAGGTCCTCGTACTCCGGGTTGGCCTGGACTTCCCGGCCCAGGTAGCGGCCGATCTTCATCCGCACCTTCCGGCCGGCCACTTCAACCTCGCGCCACTCCCGTTCCAGGATCACCCGTTCGCTGCGGCGCAGCCGGGTTCCAAAGGCGCTGGTATGGGTGAAAAGGGCCTTCAGCACACCTTCCAGGCGTTCCGGGGGCAGGATGATTTCCAGCTTCTGTCCCGGCCGCCCCTTCTTCATCAGGCCCGGCAGCAGGATGAAATCGAGGCTGCCGGCCGCCTGGATGGCCTGGATGGCCGGTTCGTAAGCGTTGGGGGGCAGGTCGTCGAGGTTGGTCTCCAGGACCAGCACCTCGTCCCGGGCCGGTTTCGTTTCTGTTTCGCCCAGGTAGAAGGAGAGAATGTTCGGTTCCGGCTCGATCCGGCTGCCGGCCCCGTAGCCGACCGCCTCCAGCCGCATCGGCGGCGGCGCCTCGAAGCGGGCCAGTTCGGCCAGGATGGCCGCCGCCGTCGGCGTCGTCTGTTCCGGCTGGTCGCCGTTCAGGCGGGCCGGCCGGCCGCGCGCCAGCAGAGCGGTGGCCGGCGCCGGCCGGCCCAGGTTGAGGGCCGAGGCGTACAGACGCTCCACGCCCAGGATGCGGAGCCCGATCACCGCGCTGGCGATGTCAACGATGCTGTCGGTCTCGCCGATCTGGTGAAAATGGTCGGGCAGGCCGTTGTGGACGACGCTCTCGGCTTCGGCCAGCCGTCGGTAGATCGCCAGCACCAGCCGGCGCGTCTCCGCCTCGAGCCGGCTCTTCTCGACCAGCCTGACGATCTCGCCGTAGGATCGGCCGTGCTCGTGCTTCCCGACCCGGACCAGGAAACGGCGGGCCGGCACCGGGTGGCCGATGCGCGGATCGTTTCTCTCCTCCCGGCGGACTTCCAGCCGGTAGCCGGACAGCGGTATCTTTCCCAGTTCCGCCTCGAGCCGCTTCAGCGGCAGGCCGGCATCGATCAGGCTGGCGGCGATCATGTCGCCGGCCGCGCCGGCGGCGGCGTTGAAGTAACCGATTTTCATCTTTTCGCGGTCCGTCTCGAACCGGGGCCGGTTCAGACCTTGCCGGCGATGGCGCTGCGGTTTACCCGGATCTTGATGCTGTTGGCGGTGCCCACTTCCAGGATCACCACGTCCACCTTGACCTCCGCGATCTTGCCGTGCAGGCCGCCGATGGTCACCACCTGGTCGCCGGACTTGAGCGAGTCCAGCATCTCCTGGTGCTTGCGCTGCTTCTTCTGCTGGGGCATGATGATCATGAAGTAGAAGATGAAGAGAATGATTACCAGCGGCAGAAAGCTGAAGAGCGGGTTCGGTGCGGCAGCCGGGGCTTGTGGCGGCATTCTTCCTCCTTGTGAGAGTGGTTGATCGGTGACGGCCGGAGTTGGACCGGCCGCCGGAAAACCGCGCAAAAAACAGGGCGGCGGTCCCTTTAAATTATAGCCCAGTCCTCATCTCAGGCGCAAGAAACAATCTTCCGGAATCCCCAGCCGTTTGCGGATTCCGGCGGTTGCGGCCACGAAGCGGCGGGTTATCCCGTCCCGGTATCCGCTGGCCGGCGGCAGCGGCTCCGAAGCGCGGGCGGCGAAGAAGCGCACGGTCTTCTTCCAGAAGATTTCCCGGCTGTACTTGCCGAAGAGCGAGGCGGCCGCCACCAGGAAGTCCCGGCTTTCGCCGTCGGCCAGGTAGGTGAACCGGTGGAGCCGCTCTCCGTCCCGGAGCCGGTAGGCCGAGATGGCCGGCTCCTCCCGGAGCGTCTCCACCCGGCAGCCCGGGAAATGTTCGGAGAGATGGCGCGCGTAGTAATGGCGGCCGCCCACCTTGCCCAGCACCGCGGCCAGTTCGGCCGGCCGCTCCCGGCCCGAGAGGGCCAGGCCGGTCCGGATCACCAGTTCCGACTTGTTGGATTCGGCCGCCGGCCCGCAGTGCTGGTTGAAGAGGCGCGGGCAGAAGAGGGCCGCCCGGGGGGTCTCCAGCTGCACGCCCGCCGCCCGGCCGGCGGCCTCGAAGCGGCGGGCCAGCCGCTCGATCCGGCGCCGCCGTTCGGCATTCAGGCCCAGCTTGAAGTCCGCCTCCCAGCAGACCGGCCGCAGCGCTCCGCTCCGGCAGGGAAATTCCAGGCCCAGTTCGGCGTTGGCCAGCACCAGCTCCAGGAAGCGGTTGGCCGATTCCGCCAGTTCCCCGGTCCGGGCCAGCAGCAGGGCCAGGACCATCTCCTCGCCCCGCTCCGAGCGGCCGGGCCCGGCGCCGAAGACCAGCTTGCTGTCGCAGACGAAGGGTTCCGGTCCGGGTCGGCGGCCGATTTCCAGCGCCTCCCAGAGGTCGGGCGTTTCCCGGCGCCGGTCCGTTTCGGCCCGGGCGGCGGTCACCAGCAGCGGGCCCAGCAGCGGTCCGTAACCGTTCTCGTCAACGCCGATCAGCCGCATCGGGTCAGCGCGGGCAGTAAAGGCAGCGCAGGAAGATGTAGAGGGAGGAGATCAGCAGCGAGAGGAGCATGACCGGGAAGCCCCACCGGAAGAAGTGCAGGTAA
>JAKJFK010000104.1 GCA_022704925.1 candidate division TA06 bacterium
AGCGGCAGGCGGCGTCCGGCCACGAAGAACCGCTCGAACTTCTTGGCCAGGCCGACCAGGGGCAGGTCGACCCCGACCTCCTTCATCACCCGGCGGGCCGTCTCGACCTGGCCGCGGCCCCCATCGACCAGCACCAGGTCCGGCTTCGGCCAGCCCGTCTCCGAAAACCGCCGCCGCAAAACCTCCGCCAGCATGGCGTAATCATCGCTGCCCCGGACGCCGCGGATCCGGAAACGCCGGTAACCGTCGCGGTACGGGGACCCGGCCAGGAAGGTCACCATCGATCCCACCGCCTCCGAACCGAAGAGGTTGGAGATGTCGTAGGCCTCGATCCGCAAAGGTTCCTTCTCCAGCCCCAGCCGTTCCTTGAGTTTGAGCACCCGCCGGTCGGCCGGCAGCTCCCGGCCGAATTTCCGGCTCAGTCCGCGCGGATGGCGGGCCACCCGCTGCAAGGCCTCCAGCTCGTCCCGCAGGCGGGCCGCCCGCTCGAATTCCAGCCGGCGGGAGGCCTCGGCCATGGCCGACTTCAATTCCCGGACCAGCGCCGGGTTGCGCCCCTGGAAGAAGGCCCGCAGGGCCCGGACGGTCCGGTCGTATTCGGCCGCGGTGACCAGGCCGGCGCAGGGCGCCAGGCAGCGGCCCAGGCTGTGGTCAAGGCAGGGCCGGACCGGCCGGGCCGGATCGATGCGGCGGCGGCAGGCGGCGACCGGAAAGACCCGGCGCAGGTTGCGCAGCGAGCGGCGCAGGGCCCAGACATCGGTGAAGGGTCCGTAATATTCGCCGCCGGACCGGGTCCGCCCGCGCACCAGCGCCAGGGCGGGAAAGGGCCCGTCGCCCAGGCGGAGAAAGGGGAAACTCTTGTCGTCCTTGAGGTCAATGTTGTAATGGGGCTGGTAGGACTTGACGAGCCGGCTCTCCAGGAAGAGGGCCTCGGCCTCGCTGGCCAGCGGAATGGATTCGAGGTCGGCGATCTCGGCTACCAGGCGGGCGGTCTTGGGATCGAGCGGCCGGCCGGGCTGAAAGTAGGACTGGACCCGCTTACGCAGGGAAGCGGCCTTGCCGACGTAAAGAATCCGGCCGTCGGCGGCACGGAAGATGTAAACGCCCGGGCCATCCGGGAGTTCACGAACCTTCGTCGGAAGGCTTCGGGGCGGTTTCTTTTTCGGCCGGACCGGCTTCGGACGGCCGGGAGCGGGCCTTTTCGGCTTCGGCGGCATAATTCAGCTGCAGGTTGGCGATGCTCTCGTTGAGAACGCGCTCCTCTTCCTGAGTCAGGTTCCCCCGGCTCTTGTCGCGCAGGATCGACAGCAGGCCGATGGCCGATTCGGCCGCCGGCAGGTTCACCTCGGACCGGCCGTTGGCCGGGTTGGGAAACTTGCCCAGGGCCTGCCAGCCGGCGGCCTGAAAGATCATCACCAGGTCAATGAATTCCATGCTTGCTCCAGTGGTTGAATCAGCCGGAAATGGATGCCCCGGCAAAGATTTCGACCAGGAAATTCACGGCCGGGACCAGAAAATCGAAGAGGCCGAAGGCGACCAGGGCGAAGACGATCAGCATCCCATAACGTTCCAGGCGGTAGTAGGCGGCCTCCATCCGGAAGGGCAACAGGGTGCCCAGGATCCGAGAACCATCCAGCGGCGGGACCGGGATGAGGTTGAAGAGGGCCAGCAGGTAGTTGATGAAGACCCCGTACAGGAGCAAAAGACCGAAGCCGTTCCCGGCGGTCTGACCGCTCAGCCGGAAGGCCAGCGCGAAGAGGGTTCCCAGGACCAGATTGGAGACGGGCCCGGAGGCGCCGACCTCCAGCATGCCCCGCTGAAAATCCCGGAAGCGGAAGGGGTTGATCGGGACCGGCTTGGCCCACCCGATCATGACCGGGCTCCGCATCAGGACAAGCAGGATCGGAAAGATCAGGCTGCCGAACGGATCGATGTGGGGCAGCGGGTTGAGGGTCAGTCGGCCCATGACCCGGGCGGTGTCGTCACCATTGCGGAGAGCGGCCAGGCCGTGGCTCACCTCGTGGATGATGACCGAGAAGAAGAGGATCGTGATCAGGCCGACGATGATTACCGGAGGCATGCAATTATTATAACCTCCGGCGCCGGCCGGGACAAATGGCGGGTCAGGCGGACGGCCGCTCCCGGTACCTTCGGTGCAGCAGCAGCCAGTAAGCGGCGGCGTAAGCGGCCAGGCCGCCGGCGAAGGCGGCCAGCAGCGAAAGAAGCGGCCCCAGGTGCCGGGCCGCCCGCAGGCATCGCCAGGCCGCCAGGACGGCCAGGCCGGAGATCAGGAGCACTCCGAGCGCCTTCCGCAGCACCAGCTTCCCGTCCAGAGGGCCGATCCGCCGCCGCAGCAGGTGGTAAAGCAGGAAGAAATTAAGGGTGCCCACCAGGGCGGTGGCCAGGGCGATCCCTCCCTGGCGCAGCGGCCCCATCAGGAGCAGGTCCAGCCCGACGTTGACCAGGATGCTCAGCAGCCCGACCCGGACCGGGGTGACGGTGTCCCGGAGGGCGTAAAAGGCCCGGGTCAGGAGAATGCCGCCGGTATAGGCGAAGAGTCCCATCGAGTAAAAGAGCAGGGCGAACCCGGTGGCGGCGGTGGAACGGCTGGTGAAGAGGCCGCGCTCAAAGAAGACCCGGATAATGGGCTCCCGGAAGAAGACCAGGCCCAGGGCGGCCGGGATTACCAGAAGAAAGTTGAGCTGCATGGAAAAGTTGAGGGTCTGCTTCAATTTCGGCAGGTCGCCCTCGGCGGCCAGCCGGGAAAGCGAGGGCAGCGCCACGGTCGCGATGGCCACCCCGAAGACCCCGATGGGCAGCTGCACCAGCCGGTTGGCGTACCAGAGCGAACTGACCATGCCGGGGCTGATCAGGCTGGCCAGGAAGTAATCGACCATCAGGTTGATGGGCGTAACCGCCACGCCGACCAGGACCGGCAGCAGCAGGCGGCCCATGCGAACCAGGGCGGGGTTCCGGAAGTCCAGGGAGGGGCGCAGGCGGAAACCGCGGCGGTGAAAAGCCGGCAGGGCTATGGCCAGCTGGGCGGCGCCGCCCAGCAGCAGACCTCCGATCAGGCAGTAGGTGCGCCCGGTCAGGCCCAGGTTAAACCGGCCGGCCGCCAGCACCAGGCTTAAAATCCAGAAGAAATCCAGTCCGAGGGGGGCCAGGGCCGGCGCGGTAAAATGGCCGAGAGAGTTGAGCACGCCCATCACCAGAGCCGCCAGGGAGATGAAGACCAGGTAGAAGATCGTGAAGCGCAGGAAGGAGAGGATCAGAAAGGCCTTGTGGCTGATCGGGAAGAACCGGGCGGCGCCGGCGGCCAACATGACCAGGACCGAGAGGGCCAGCGTGGCAAGCAGGCTGGCGCCGATCGTGTCGCTGACAACCTTCTGCGCCTCCGGGCGGCGTTCGGGCCCCAGGTACTCGGAGAAGACCGGTATGAAGGCGCTGTTCAGGCCGCCTTCGGCCAACACCCCGCGCAGGAAGTTGGGAATCATGAAGGCCAGCAGGAAGGCATCGTAAACCAGCGTGGTACCGAAGTAATTGGCGCTGGTCATTTCGCGGGCCAGCCCGGCGACCCTTACCAGGATGGTAGCCAGGGTAACCACTCCAAAAGCCCTGATGAATCCTTTCTTAAGCATCTGGATGCCCGGCCGGCGGCGTGAAGAGATGAAAAAGCGGGGTCCCTTTTCGGGAGGTGGTGTCTCGATGCGGGAACCGGCTTGCGGTGGAAACGTGCCCCACCTTCATATTATAAGGCTTTTCAACCGGTTTGACAATCACCCTCCTTTCTGGCAAAATAGGTTTTCAAGCTGTCCCGCGGTTCAACCGTGAACTTTTCCCGGAACCCAACCGAAGAAAGAGGCTCGCATGCTTACCAAGCGCATCATACCCTGCCTGGACGTCAAGGACGGCCGGGTGGTCAAGGGCATCAACTTCGTCAACCTGCGGGACGCCGGTGACCCGGTGGAAATCGGCTCGGCTTACAGTAACGCCGGCGCCGACGAGCTGGTCTTCCTTGACATCACCGCCTCGCACGAGAAAAGGAATACGATCCTCGACGTGGTGGAACGGACGGCCGGCTCGGTCTTCATACCCCTGACCGTGGGCGGCGGCATCCGCAGCCTGAATGATATCAAGGAGACCCTGCGGGCGGGCGCCGACAAAATCTCCATCAATACCAGCGCCGTGGAAAACCCCGACCTGATCCAGTCCGGGGCGGCCAGTTACGGGAACCAGTGCATCGTGGTGGCCATCGATGCCAAGCAGACCGGTCCCGGCCGCTGGGAGGTCTACACTTACGGCGGCCGCCGGGCAACCGGTCTCGAGGCCGTGGCCTGGGCCCGGCAGGCGGTCGAGCTGGGCGCCGGGGAATTGCTGGTGACCAGCATGGACCGGGACGGCACCCGGAACGGCTACGATGTCCCGCTGACCCGGGCGATCTCCGAAGCGGTCCCGGTGCCGGTGATCGCCTCCGGCGGCGCCGGCAGGCTCGAACACCTGGCCGAGGTGCTCAAGGAAGGCGGCGCCGACGCGGTCCTGGCCGCCAGTATCTTCCACTACGGGGAGTTCACCGTCCGGCAGGCCAAGAAGTTCCTGGCCACCCGCGGTATCCCGGTACGCCTTGCCTGATGTCAAGGTACCTGGTTGTTCTCCTCTATAACCTGGCTCTGCTCGCGGCGCTGCCCTTCTTCCTGCCGGTCTCGGCCGGCCGCCACCTGCGACGGAACGGAGGCCTCCGGGGCCTCCGGGCGCGACTGGGCCTGGCCGCTCCCGCCCGCCGGCCGCGGATCTCGCCGGGCGCGGTCTGGATCCACCTGGTCTCATATGGGGAAGTGGTCACCGCCGCACCCTTCGTCGAAACCCTGCTCCGGGAGAGCGGCCGGCCGGCGGCGATCTGGACGACCACTCCAACCGGATACCGGGCGGCCCGCAAGGCCTTTCCGGAGCTGCCGGTCAATTACCTGCCGATTGATCTTCCCCTCAACTGGCCGTTCCTATTCGGCCGCTACCGCCCTTCCGTTTTCATCAGCCTCGAGGCCCTCTTCTGGCCAAACCTGCTTATCTTCCTCGACCTCTTCCGGGTACCGGCGGTCCTCATCAACGGCCGGTTGTCGCCCCGATCCTTCCGGCGCTACCTGAAAGCCAGGCC
The DNA here is from genome assembly GCA_022704925.1 of candidate division TA06 bacterium. Taxonomy (GTDB): domain Bacteria; phylum Ratteibacteria; class UBA8468; order MWAK01; family MWAK01; genus MWAK01. The sequence continues at coordinate 5,153 of JAKJFK010000104.1, forward strand.
GCTCCTGGCCCCCCTGCTAAAACGGGTAAGCGCCCTGGGCATGCGCAGCCAGCCGGAGGCCGACTGGATCGTACGCCTGGGGGCGCCGGCCGGCCGCGTTCGCGCCACCGGCAGCCTCAAGTATGACCTGGTGATCGAGCGGGCCGCCCGCATCGATCCGGAAAGCGTCCGGCGGGAATACGGCCTGCCCGGAAATTGCCTGGTCTTCGGTTCCATCCACCCCGAAGAGGAGGCGCTGGCCCTCTCGGTATCCCGGCGCCTTCTCGAAGAATTCCCCGGCCTCAAAATCATCCTGGCCCCGCGCCACCTGGAACGCAGCCGGCTGGTTGAACTGCTGGCGGAATCCGGCCAGGCCTTCCAGGCGGTCAGTTCCTTCCAGACCCCGCTGGCCGCCCCCTTTCTCCTGCTGGACCGGATGGGCTGCCTGAACCGGGCTTACGCGGCCGGCCGGGCCGCCTTCGTGGGCGGCAGCCTGACCATCTTCGGAGACGGCGGCCACAACCTGGTTGAACCGGCCGCCTTTGGCCGGCCGGTCGCCTTCGGACCGCACGCCTGGAACTTCCGGGAAGAGTCCGGGCTCCTTCTGGATTGCGGCGGCGGCGTCCTGGTCCGATCGGAAACGGAACTCCATCAATTCTTTCGCCGGACGCTCCTGGATCCGGCCTGGGCCGACGCGGCCGGAAACCGGGCCCTGGAAGCGGTGCGAAAGCGTACCGGCGGGGTGGAAAGATCGGTGGCGATCGTCCGGGATTTATTGACCAACGGCATCAATGAGGCGGCTTGAAGATTATTGACATGCCAACTCAAGAATCCGGCGGCGAAATGACGGAGCCCAAACCCAACCTCGGCGATTTTACCCTGGAAGAACTGACCGCCCGCCTCTCCGAACTGGGCGAGCCGACCTACCGGGCTGTCCAGGTCTTCAACTGGCTCTACCGGAAGGGTGCCGAAGACTTTGCCTCGATGACCAACCTGCCGGCCGCTCTCCGCCATCGGCTGACGGAGAGCTTCTCCATCGTCCGGCCGGTGGCGGCGGAACGGCGCCGGGCCGCCGACGGAACCGAAAAGATACTCTTCCGGCTGGCCGGCGGCGGCGGCGTGGAAACCGTGCTGATTCCAA
>JAKJFK010000105.1 GCA_022704925.1 candidate division TA06 bacterium
TACCAATCCATATACAAGCGTGACCTGTTCCGCCTGGCACCGCCGCCACCCCCAAGGACCGCGGAAATCAAGTCGATCGTCCGGCAGCCGCCGTCTCCCGCGGAATATCTGCTCCTCAAGGGAGTCATCCTGGCCGACGGCCTGCCTTCACTGGCGGTGATCGAAAACCGGCAGGCCCGGACCGAGCAGGTTTACCCGGAAGGCGAAAGCATCGCCGAGGTCCGCATTCTGAAGATCGTCAAGAACAAGGTCATCCTGATCGACGCCGAGAACAAGGAAACGGTCCTGACCCTGGTCGCCGAAGCGGCCGGAGCCTTGACCTCGTCTTCCGGGACCGCCGGCCTTGAAAAATCGCCGGCCAAACCGGCCCCGCCCACCGTGATCACCATCAACCCGGCCGAGGCCGGCGGTCCGGCCTTCAACTCCGCATACACGGTCAGCCTGAGCGAAATCACCCAGAACGTCTCGGCCAGCGAAGAACTCAAGCAGGTCCGGATCGCTCCGGTGGTGAACGGCGGCAAGGTGGCCGGCTACCAGGTCAACAACCTGCCGGCCAACTCCATCGCCTTCCGTTACGGACTGCGTAATGGAGACGTGGTTTCGCGCGTCAACGGCATCCAGCTGGAGAACATGTCCCGCCTCGCCTTCATTTACAGCACCATCCGGCCCGGCAGTCCGGTGTCGGTTGAAATCCTGCGCAAGGGGCAGCCGGTCACCCTGAATTTCAATGTCACGCCCTGACCGGTTTCGATTGCAACCAAAACCTATGATGAAAAAAATCCGCCCGGTTTCTTCCCGTGCTTCCGGCTTCCACCCGATCCGGCTGCTGGTGGCCTTGTTGCTGCTGATTTCCAGCTTACTCCTGGCAGCTCCGGCGGGCCGGGCCGATTCCAACTTTTCCATAGACTTCAATAATGTACGTCTGGAAAACTTCATTCAAACCATGGGCCGGCTTCTCAACCAGAACTTCGCCCTGGCCCCCGGCGTTTCCGGAAGCATAACCATCTACTCCTCCCGTCCCATACCCGTCAAAGAAGCCGAATCTGTTTTTTACGCGGTCCTCAACCTTTATGGATTCACGGCCGTCCCCGATCCGGCCGGCAACGTGACCAAAATCCTCCCCCTGGCCGAGGCCCGGGGACGCCCCCTCGAGGTCTTCGCCGGACGTGACCCGGAACAACTGGTCCCTTTTGGCGACCGTTACGTAACGCAGATCGTTCCGCTGAGTTATGCCGCTCCGGATGCGCTGCTGCCCATCCTCAATCCTTTCATCTCCAAAAACGCCAACCTGTCCGCCGAAACCAAGACCGGCGTCCTGATCATCACCGACGCCGCCAGCAACATTCGAAAACTGCTGAGTATCATCGACCAGGTTGACCGCGAAGCGCCGGCCGGCAAGGACACGCTGCACATTTACCGGCTCCAGAATGCCAACGCCCAGGAAGTGGCCCAGGTACTGACCGCGGTCCTGGCCCAGAAGCAGGCCCGGACGCCAATCCGCCCCGGGGATAAAACCGTTTTCGTCTCGGTGGTAGCCGCCGCCGCCAGCAACAGCCTGTTAATCACCGCCAGCCCCGAGGATTACGCCTCGCTGGAAAAGGTGATCACGGAGCTGGACAAGATGCCCGGCCAGGTGATGATCGAAGCGCTGGTGGCCGAGGTGAGCGGCGACCTGATGCGGGAATTCGGAATCCAGTGGCAATACTTCGAACCGGAGGCGGGCAAGTACCGAGGTTTCGGATCTTACGGCGGGGTGATCGATTCCGCCACCCTCAGCAACATCGCCAACGGCATCGCGCCCCCCGGCCTGCTGGTGGGATTGGTCAAGGGCAATGAATTCCCCTTTAACATCGGCGCCCTGGTCCGCCTCTACGGCAAGGACAGCAATTTCAAAATCCTTTCCACGCCACAGATAACCACCATGGACAACAAGGAAGCCCAGATCAAGGTGGCCGAAACCATTCCCTATTCAAAGCAGATCACCTACTCGGTGACCTCCGAACAGATTCCAACCCAGAGTTTTGACTACCAGGACGTGGGCATCACGCTGAAGATCACCCCGCACATCAGCGAAAGCCGCCAGGTGCGCCTCGACATCGAGCAGGAGGTAACCAAGCTGGTCTCCTACCTGTCTTCGGGCGGCACCAGCGGGAGCGCCACCATCCTGGCCCCGACCATCGCCAAGCGCACCGCCAAGAGCAGTCTGATTGTCAGCGACCAGTCGACCATGGTGCTGGGCGGCCTTATCCGGGACGACACCGACGAAACGGTCCAGAAGGTCCCGGGCCTGGCCAACCTGCCGCTCTTGGGGCACCTCTTCCGCCACCAGGTTAAACAGAATGTCCAGACCAGCCTCTACATCTTCATAACCCCGCGCATCATCACCAACCGTGAGGAGGCCGAAACCATAGCCGATGAAAAACAGGCCATTCTGGAAAAGCCGGTCCGCAACAGATGAAGATCGGCGAACTCCTGGTAAAACGCGGCCTGATCCCTCCCCCGGAGCTGGAAAAAGCCATCCGGATTCAAAAAGAAAAACCGCGCCTCCGCCTGGGTGAAATACTGCTGGAACTGGGAGCCGTTTCCGAGCGGGACCTTCTTCAAACCCTGGCCGAACAATTTCACCTGCCTTTTCTGGAGAACTTCGAAGCCCTGTTTGCATCCGACCTGGCCACCCGTTTCCCGTTCGAATTCTGGCAAAAATGGCCGTCCCTGCCGATTCTGAAAGAGGAACGGGTTTACCTGGTGGCCGCCGATCCGCTTCGGCTGCCGCGCCAGGAGATTGAGACCCGGCTGGAAACCGAAACCCGGCTGGCCTTCGGCCTGCCCGAAGAGATTCAGGAAGTGCTCTCCCGGAACTACTGGCGCCCCGGCCAGGAAACACTGGCCCCGGAATCCAAACCGGAAACCGCCGTTCCGGGCGACGGCAATGGTTCCATCCGCGAAAACCTGCTTGACCTGGCCAACAAGGCACCGGTCATCCGGCTGGTCAACCAGATCATTTTCCAGGCGCTCCAGAACAACGCCAGCGACATTCATATCCAACCCCAGGAAAAAGAGCTTAGGATCCGCTACCGCATCGACGGTATGCTCCATGACGCTTTCCAGCTGCCGGCCACGATGCAACCGGGCATCATTTCCCGGATCAAGATTCTCTCCTCGCTGAACATCGCCGAGCGGCGGCTGCCGCAGGACGGCCGCACCACCGTTCATCTCGAGGACCGGGCCATTGACATCCGGGTCTCGGTTTTGCCCACCTACTGGGGCGAAGCCTCGGTGCTGAGACTGCTCGACCAGGCCTCCTTCTTCTTCACGCTCGAGCACCTCGGCCTGGATCAGTCGGAACTGGACATCATGCAGCGGCTCATCTCGGCCGATCACGGCATCATTCTGCTGACGGGCCCCACCGGCAGCGGCAAGACCACCACCCTATACGCGGCCCTGCAGAAAATCAACTACCCGGATCGCAATATCGTCACCCTGGAAGATCCGGTGGAGTACCAGATCCCCGGCCTGAGCCAGATCCAGGTCAATCCCAAAATCGGTCTCACCTTTGCCAATGGTCTGCGCTCCATACTCCGCCATGACCCGGACGTCCTGATGATCGGAGAAATCAGGGACCGGGAAACGGCCGAAATGGCCATCCAGGCCAGCCTGACCGGCCACCTGGTCTTCTCGACGCTGCACACCAACGACGCCGCCAGCGCCATCACCCGACTGCTGGAAATCGGCATCGAACCATACCTGGTTTCCTCCTCGCTGCTGGGCATCATCGCCCAGCGCCTGGTCCGGTTGATCTGCCCCAACTGCCGGGAAGCGGTACCGCGCGATCGCTTGCCCGCCCCGGTCCGCGATGGGCGCGAAACCGATTTCTTCCGGGGCCGGGGCTGCGAAAAATGCTTTCAAACCGGATACCGGGGCCGGACCGCGATCTTCGAGTTCCTGGCCCTTGATGATCATGTCCGCCAATCCGTCCTCAACAAGCAGCCGGCCCAGGAAATAAAGGAATACGCGGTAACAAAGGGAATGCGCACCCTGCGAGCTGCCGGCGAGCAAAAAGTCCGGGCAGGCTTAACGACCCTGGAAGAAGTGCTGCGGGTCGCCTCCTGAATTTTTCTGATTCCCCATGGCCTTATTCCAATACAGCTGTCTTAACCCCCAGGGCCGCCGTCAGAAAGGGCGCCTCGAGGCCCACGACGCGGCCGACGCCCGTCAGAAGATCAAGGAACTCGGCCTCTATCCAATCCAGGTTGAAATGGCCGCCGGCCCGGACCGGCCAACCCTGCGTCCGATTCGGCGCATCGACCACGCCGAAGCCGTTGGCGCCATCCGCCAGCTGGCCTCACTGATCAACAGCCACATACCGGTGGTGGAGTCGGTCGAGACCGTCACCCCCCAGCTGCGCAACCAACCTCTCTCTCAGTCGTTCCACAATCTCTCCGAATCACTGCGCCGGGGCATACTTTTTTCGGAGGCGCTGCGGCGGGAAAACATTTTCCCGGCCACGCTGGCCGAAGTGGTGGCCGTCTCGGAGGCCAGCGGCACCCTGGGCCTTACGCTGGCCGAATACGCCCGAAACGAGGAAACCGCCCTGACCATGCAGCGGCGGGCGGTCACCAGCCTGATCTATCCGGCGCTCCTGGCGACCGTGTCAATCCTGGTCCTGCTCTTCCTCTTCCTGGTCGTGCTGCCCAAGGTGACTGCGGTCTTCGCCGAATCGGGCGTTCCGATTCCCATCTATACCCGGCTTATAATCAGCGCCGTCCTTTTTCTCAAGCGTTACTGGTTTTTTATGTTACTGGGCCTGCTGGCGACCGGCCTGGGCCTGCGCCAGGCCTGGCACGGTCCGGCCGGCCGCGAACGGCTCTGGCGCCTGGTCCGGCGTCTGCCCCTGATTTACGAACTCCTCCGCCGCCGATCCCTGGCGCTCTTCTGCCGCAACCTCTCCATACTCCACCGCAGCGGGGTCAAACTGATCGAGGCGCTTCGCCTGATCGAACGCCTCATGACCGACCCGGCCTTCCGCTCCGAGGTCCAGCGGCTTCAGAACGATCTTAACCGGGGCCGCTCGCTCAGCCAGGCCATGCGTTCCGGGCCGGCTTTCCCGCCCTACCTGCTGCAGATGGTGAGGGTAGGGGAGGAGACGGGAGACCTCTCCGCCCTGCTCGAAAAAGCGGCCGCCAATTACGAGGAGGAACTGGAAACCAGCCTGGCCCGGGCAGTCGGGCTCCTGGAACCGGCCATGATCATCATAATGGGTATCGTGGTGGGCAGCATCGTGATCGCCGTGCTCCTGCCGATTTTTGAAATGAGTCGAATCGTCCGCTGAAATGGGAACCGGATTGACACAGGTCTACACCGGCGAGGGCAAGGGGAAGACCAGCGCCGCGGTCGGACTGGCGCTCCGGGCTCTCAGCCGCGGCCGGACCGTGGCCTTCCTTCAGTTCTTCAAGCCGCTCCGGGGCGGAGAACTCGATCTTTTGAAAGAACACCGTCCGGCCAGCCTGGTCTTGCGTTTCCCGGGAGGCCACCCGGCCTTCCAACGCGGCCGCCCGGCGCGCCGGAACGGAAACAGATCAATCCTTTTTCGCAAGGACCTGGCCCGGGCCGCCCGTTTGATAAAGAGCGGTCGTTATGATATAGTAATCCTTGACGAAATTTTAATCGCCCTCCGGGACGGCCTGCTGGACGAAGCGGAGCTGATCAACCTGGTAAGTTCCCGGCCGGGATCGGTTGAACTTGTCCTGACCGGTCGCGGGGCGACGCCGGCGATCTGCCGGGCCGCCGATCTGGTTACCGAAATGCGTTCGATCAAGCATCCCTTTGATTCGGGACAGGCCCCGAGAAAGGGAATCGAATATTAACGTCCGGAACAATGAGGGAGGCGACATCAGACTAACGGCCAAGATCAGGGAAGTAATCCGGGTGCTCCAGGAGAAAAAGGCGCTTGACATCCGGGTCTTTCAGCTTAAAAACCTGACCACCATTGCCGACTACTTCGTGATCTGCACCGCCGAAAGTATCCCGCAGAGCCGGGCCATCGCCGAGGCGGTCGCCCTGCGCATCAAGGAACGTTTCCCGCTGCAGCACAAGGAAGGTTTCCCGCAAAACAACTGGCTGCTGATGGATTACGGGGATTTCATTCTTCACATCTTCCAACCCGAAACCCGCGAGTTTTACGCCCTGGAGAAGATCTGGGGAGACGCGCCGAACACCTTGATCCGGGAGGCGGGGGAAGCGGAGGAGGGGGGTGC
>JAKJFK010000106.1 GCA_022704925.1 candidate division TA06 bacterium
GGTAATGATGGGGTCGGTCGCTGCCGGCCGCCTCCCGGCTGGCCAGTTCCGTCCCCTGGTTCCGGTTATCCTGGTAGAAGACCGCCCGGTCGTCCGGCTCGGCGTAGGCCGAAATCCCGCGGGCATGCAGCTCGACGCTGAAGGTCCGCTTGCCGACCGCCCAGTTGTTCATCAGGAAGCCGACCGCGCCGCTTTCGAACTTCAGCAGGGCATTGAAGGCATTTTCGTAGTCGGCGCAGCATTTCCCGATGTCGCTCACCACCCGGCGCACCTCCCCGCCCATCCAGCGCAGGATGTCGACCGCGTGGATGACGTCGCAGGTGAGCATGTCGATCCGGCCGTCGTAATACGGCCGGGCGCCCAGCCGGTTCTTCAGGTAGCGGGCGCCGCACTGGATGACCGGACCCCGTTCCTCGACCCGACGCCGGGACTCGACCAGGAGCGGGCAGAAACGGCGCTGGAAACCGACCATGCTCAGCCGGTCCCGGAGGCGGGCCCGATCGGCCATCCGGCCGGTTTCGGCCGCCGACACGCCGGGCGGCTTCTCGATGAAAACGTGGAACCCGCGGTCGAGGCATTCCAGGACCGGCTCCAGGACCAGGAAGGGCGGCAGGATAAGATAGACCGCCGCCGCCTCGACCTCGTCCAGCATCCGCCGGTAATCGGTGAAGGTCCGTTGAATACCGAAACGATCCGCCGTGGCCCGCAGACGCTCCGGTTCGAGGTCGCAGAGGCCGGCCAGTTCCACGTCCGGAAACTCGGCCAGGGATGGATAATGCATGGCGTTGGCGATCTCCCCGGCGCCGATCAGCGCCAGGCGTACCCGGTCACTCATGCTTCCCCCCGCCTCCGGCCGAAGGGCCGGTTTCGGCCGGCAATCGGAAGAGACGATTCCCGACCGTGAAAAAGAGCCCGCCGTCCCCGTCCGGAAGAAAGTTCTCCCGGGCCGCTTCGGGTTCAAGGCGCGCCGTTACTTCTCCGGCCGCATTGACCAGCCAGGCGGAACCGGCGGCCGTCTGAACCAGGACTCCACCCGGCCGGGTGGCCAGGCCGGTAACGGCGCCGTCCAGGAGCCGGGTAAAACAAAACCGGCCGGTAAGCGGCTCGGCCCCGATCAGGAAACCGGCGGCGGTGCCGATCCAGAGCAGCGGGCGCTGCGGATCGAGCCGGAGTTGAAGCACGGCCCCGCCCAGCAGTTCCTCCCAGATCAGGCGCGGACGGCCGCCGGATTTCATTGCCTCCAGGCCGTAGACCCGGAGGTTGCGGCCGTGGTTGGCGCCCAGGCAGATAAGAGGACGGCCGTCAACCTCTCCCCAGGCCAGCGACTTGAGCAAACTGGTCCAGCCCTCCGCCAGCAGCTCCGCCTTCAGAAGGCCGTCGCGGTCCAGCAGCCGGCAGGTGGAGGCCATATTGGTAATCTCGCCGCCGGCGGCGATCTCCACCCGGCCGTCGCCGTCGAAATCGGCCGCGGCCAGCCGGCCGGGCACCCCGGCCAGGAAAAGGAATTGCCAGCGCTCATTCCCGGAAGTATCGAAGGCCCGGAGCCGGGAGTCACCGCAGCCGGCCACCAGGAGCGGGCCGGCCCCGAAATCGGCGCCGATCAGCCGGGCGACCAGGGGTGTTTCCAGCTCAAACCAGGGCCAGTGGGTAGGTACCCGCTCGATCCGCCTCTCCCAGAGCGGTTCGCCCCGGCCGTCAAGAAGGGAGAGGCGATCGGCGGCGTGGCCGACGCCGATCAAGCCGGCACCGGCCGGACCGTCGAGAATCGCGATATCGCGGATCGGTCCGGCCAGGCGCCGCTCCCACTGCCGGCGGCCGGCCGCATCGAACCTTGTCAGCCCACCCGTATCGGTCCCGCAGACCGGACCGTCGTCCGCCGCGGCTCTCAAACAGGTAATCCGCCCTTCGACTTCGGCGAAGGGCCGGGCGGCCGGAAGCCGGGCCGGAACGGCCGGCGCCGCCGAAACGGATACCGGCCGGGCCGGTTCGGACTCTCCCAGGTCGGCCTCCCAGCCGGGGGCGGCCATCAAGAGGCGACCCGACTTTTCAACCAGTTCCAGTTCCGGTTCCCCCGCCCCCCGGATCTGGACCAGGTGCTCGAAACAGAAGCTTTCACCGGGGCCCAGGTACCCGGCCCGGCGCCCGGTGAGCTGGGTCAGGGCCGGCTCCGGCGTCCGGTAGCGACGGCACCAGCTCAGCACCTTTTCGTTGACGCTCCGGCCGGCGGGATCCTTGACCCGATCGACCACGCCCAGGATCAGTTCCACCGGCCGGGCCGCCAGCCGCAGGGAGTCCGGGGACGACCGGGAAATAATCCGTAAGTCGACCGGGCCGGCGCCGGCGCTCTCCCGGCGGCTCAGCAGCCGGTTCCCTTCCAGGACGGCCTTCGCCGGGGTGCGGAAATGGACCTCGGCCACGTAATCGCCGCCGGCCCGGGCGGTAATTTTATCGCGGAAGAAGACGGCCCGGCCCGGGCAGAAGATGATCTCCCGATCCCAGTCGGCGCCGGCGTAAGCGGCCAGGCGCAGAAGCAGACGCACCCGTCCGTCCGGAAAGATCTCCTTCTCCTTGAGGGCGGCGTAGGCCGGCACCGGGCCGCGGCGGCCGTCCCGGGTAACGGTAACCGCCGTGTGGTCCTCCGGGTCGGTCAGGACCAGCGAATCCTCGGAGACCAGGCCGGCCAGGCCGAAACGGGAGTACTCCAGGACCGCGGCCGCGTCGTCGTAAGCGTGGGTACAGTCGATCTTGCGGTCAAAGATGTGGAGGGCGCCGCCCAACCCGTCTACCAGTAAATAATCGTCATTCTCGCGCCAGCCGGTCCGGATGCAGAGCTTGTCGAAACACTCATCAATGGGCGCGGCCGGCGGCGCGGCCGTGAAACCGACCGCCAGTTCCGGCTCCCGCTCCCAGACCCGGTAGATGAGCGGGTCGAGCGGGATGACCGTCAGGCCGCCGGCCGGCCGCTCCGGCTCCTTCGACTCCACGCCGGCCTCGAAGGCCTGGAAGACCGGCAGCTCCAGGCCGTCCCGGCGCTGTCCATCGGCGGCCAGGTCGTTGACATAGGCATAGCGTCCGTCCCGGTAGTAGGCGGCCGCGGCCCGCAGGCTCGGCCCCGGGAAGGAACGGATCAGGTCCGAATCGCCGAAGTTGGGGGTCAGGCCCCGGTTGTTGACCAGGACCATGGCGCATTCGGCCGCCCGGGCGGCGCCGCCCGCCTCGAAGTACCGGTGCGCCGGGTCCAGCAGGCCGCGGCCCAGCAGCATCGGCTGGGAGAGTCGGAAGCCGTGGATAACGCAATCCTCGTGGTGCTTCCAGCTGGAGGCATAGGGTTGGAAGAGCGTCTCGGCCGCCTGCCGCCACCAGGCCGGCCCGGCCAGCCCCGGATGGTGGACCTGGAAGTAGTCGGCGGCGTAGAGCAGGGCCAGGGCCGGCATCAGTCCGTGGTTCTGACGCGGCAGGTGGGGAGAGGTATAGCCGGGGTTCTCCAGCAGCCGACCGATACCCTCGTGCCCCTCGGCCCATTGATAGACGGTCTCCAGGAAGGGCTGGCGCAATTCTTCCGGGATCAAGCCCTGGTACTCCAGCAGGCGCCAGACCACCAGGCGGGAATAGGCGTAGAGATGGCCGATCCGGCCGGCCTCGATCGTGGCCGCCAGGACCCGGTGGAAATCGGCCAGCAAGCCCGGCTCGCCGCTCAGGTAGCCCAGGTAACCCTTGAGGTCTCCGAACTCGTCGTGGACGATGAACCGGGGATCGGCCGGCAGGGGTGTGCGGCGAAGCCGTTCCGCCGCCGCGTCCGGAACGGGCAGCCGGCTGAACTTTACCTCGCTGAAGTAAGGAAGCGGATCGGCCAGCCGTTCGGTCAGCAGCGCCAAGCCGGCCTCCAGCCCGGCCCGGTCCGAATAACCGAGGTGAACGAAGTTATGACCGCGGCCGAACGGATCGAGGAGGGTGCGGATTTCGTAACCGCCGGGACCGGGATAGCCACGGTCGGTCACCAGGAGAAAGCGGTAATAGAGATCCCGGACCGCCCGACTGTCGGCCAGGTTGCCGATCAGCAGGCCCGATCCGGCCTCCTCCAGTGCCGCCAGCGGCGGGTCTTCCAGGATTCGAATCGTTCGCTGGTGCCGCTCGAGACATCCGGCCAGCCGCCGGGCCGCCGCCCGGCCATTCAAACCAGCGGCGATGAAGAATCCCGGTGCCGCGGAGAGGGGGGTCGTCCGCTCCACCCGCCGCGCTTCCAACCGGCACTCCAATCCGGAAGCCATGACTCAGCGGCGCGCCTTGACCGGCACCGTGATCCGGGCGTAGATCGAGCTGTAAAGCGGCTTCATGCCCACCACCAGCCGGTCCGGGTAGAGATGGTAGACGGAGATGACCCGGCCGCCGACCAGGTCGGCCCGGGCCATGCCGCTCCCCCAGGCGATCCCGTCGGCCAGGAAGTTCGGAATCCCGTCGATCACCCGCCAGGCGAAACGGTGGCGGTGGCCGCCGAGCAGGGCGGTGGGCTGGTATTTGGCCAGCAAAGGAGCCGCCTCGTCGGCGTTGGCGACCCCGTTTCCGAAGACCTCGCTGAACGGGAAGTGCGTATAGACGAAGAGATAACGCGACTTGCCGGACTCTTCGAGCGCCTTTTTGAGAAACTCCAGGTCGTTCACCCGGTCCTCGGTGCTGTTGACGGATATGAAACGGACGCCGTTCTTCTCGAAGGCGTAATCCAGGCCGTTCGGCCGGGTATGCTTCAGGTACTGGGCCAGTTTCGCCTCCAGGGTCGTCCCCTCCGGCCAGGCCTGCCCTTCCGGCAGGTAACGGTCGTGGTTACCCGGCGTCTCGTAAAGGGGCACGGCCAGCAGGTTGCTTACCCGCTGATACTCGGCGTAGGCTTCGGGAGTGCTGTAATCGACCAGGTCGCCGGAGTTGATGACAAAGGCCGGCCGAAGGCGGTTGATATCCTCCACCGCCGCCTCGTAGGCCAGCACGTCCACCCGGCGCCGGTAGGAGTCCCAGCGCTTCGGACTGTGCTGGGTGTCGGAGATCTGGACGAAGGTCAGCAGGGGTTTGGCGGCCAGGTCCTCGGCATAGCTCTCGCAGCCGTAAGGGTTGTCCAGGTAACGGTCCCGGGCGGCGCGTCCCCCGGGTGCGCGGCCGTTCCAGGCAGTCAGTTCCAGGGACGGCTGGCCGTCAAGCGGTATGGTCCGGACCAGGGTCCGGTCCGGGTAAACCTCGTAGATCAGCCCCTGGGAAGGGTAAAAGCGGGTATCGATCGCCAGCCCCTGGCCGCTGACATAATAGGTATCCCCGGCCCGGAGGAATGGAAACTGGGTCTGGCCCGGGACGCCCGGCAGAACCACCAGGCTGACCTGGTACTTCTTGAAGAGGGCGGCCAGCTTCTCGTCCGGAAAGACCGGCACCTTGCCCCGCGACTGCCACCAGGCGACAAAGGAGTAAACCTCGGTGGTATTGAGAAGGACGATCAGGCCCCGGGCGCCCCGTTTCTCGGCCGCGGCCAGGTCCGACTCGAGAAATTCGGCCGCCGCCGGCGTCCCGTAACCCTCCATGATGAAGGCCAGGTGGATTCCCTTGAGGTCGGTCGAAAAGAACGGCCGGTAATCGAAGATCTTCTCCTTTTCGAAGTCGGCCGGCGGCGCCACCCGGGCCGGGTCGGGAATCCGGCCGGCCCGGCCCCGATCGTCGCCCTTGCCGAGATAGACCGGCGCCTTGACCTCGCCCAGGATGCCGGCCAGGAGCCGGTAATCGGCGGCGCTGCCCACCGCGGTGACGGTTCCGTCCACCAGCAGGAAGGCCGGCTTCAATCCGTTCACCACCCCGACCCGCTGCTTCAGCATTTCGACGTTGCGTCCGTAGTGGCTCCGGTCGCCGGCCAGGTCGGCCGGGGCGGCGGCGATAGTGGGCGAACTGATCTGGCAGAAACGGAAGAGCGGCTCCTCGGCGGCCAACGGCCGGCACCAAAGCAGAACCGCCAGCAGGAGAAATCCTGCCGGGCGCCTCAATCGTCCAAACATTCAGGCCTCCCTGGCCGGAGCGGGCCCCGGTCGTCTGTCTTTACTTGAGAATCAGCTGTCCGTAACCGGTCGGATTCCCCAGGTTGAATCCGAAGCCGGCCCAAGCCGCCTCGATCCGCGGCGCCCGGTCTTTGTCCGTCTCGAAGAGCGTAACGTCAAAGCCCAGCACCGCGCCGGCGGTCGGCTTCACCCCCAACCGCTCCCAGGGGCAGCTGACC